>NZ_JBWKDT010000004.1:326132-410899 GCF_056435785.1 Streptomyces sp. NPDC043870 | reverse complement strand
CCCCCCCCCCCCCCCCCCCCCCCCCCCCCCCCCCCCCCCCCCCCCCCCCCCCCCCCCCCCCCCCCCCCCCCCCCCCCCCCCCCCCCCCCCCGCGGGCTCACGACGGCGGAAAGCCGCCGATCCGGGGATCACATCCGCCGGGCAGCCTGGTCAAGCTGGACCGCTGCCTCCACAACCGGGTCGGCGCAGGTCGTGTTCGGGAGGCCGACCGATGTCCGGTGCCCGGGCACCGCGCTCGGCCCGCCAGGCCACTGGCATCGGTTCGACCAACTCCCAACGGGCGTGGGAGAGATCGCTGGGAGACTCAGCGGTCCCGGTGGCCTTCTCACCGTGCGAGCCGACCCCTTTGCCGGTGTGCGGGACGGGGACGGCCGCCGCGTCCGCAGACGCGGCGGCCGTCCCCGTCCGTCCGCTCAGACCATGTGCTGTTGCGTGAGCCAGTCGGAGATCCGCCCCACGATGCTCTCACCGGAACGCGCCCATCTGACGTGGTCGAGCCGCTCGCCGCGCTCCGGGCCGACGTGCCGGCGCTCGACCGTCGCCGAGGGAAGCTTGGCGCAGAGGCGGTCCACCGCTCGGGCCGGGGCGAGGTGGTCGCCTTCGACGGAGACAGCCAGCACCGGGAGCGCCACCTCGGCCATGGCGGCCTCGTAGTCGAAGTCCGATCCTGCCGGGGTGAAGCGGCCCGTGCGGCAGATCCTCGCCCAGTCGCGCATCAGTCTCGCGGGCTGGCGCCCGCCGAAGCCGAGCAGGTGTCCCGGCCAGTAGCCCCAGAGCGACGCGACCAGCGAGATGAACTGCGTACCGGCCAGGACACGCAGCCGTGCCGCGCCGGAGAAGCCGCGGTGGTCCACCGAGCCGGCGGCGACGAGGATCACGCCGTCCACGCTTTTGGGGGCGTGGGCCGTGTGCATCACGCTGACCTGCCCACCGATGCTGTGCCCGAGCAGGAGCAGCGGGACCTCCGCGCCGAAGCGCTCGCGCGTGGCGGCGATGACGGCGGGCCAGTCGCGGGTGGCCAGCTCGTGGTAACCGTGCCGGGTCCGCCGTCCGGCTCGTGGGCGGCTGTCGCCCTGCCCCCGCATGTCGAGGGCGACGGAGGCGATGCCCCGGGCCGCCAGGGCGCCGCAGAACGGTGCGTAATAGGAGGCGTTCACGCCGAGGGCCGGCCAGATCACGACGACGGCGCGTGGTGCGGGGCCGGCTTCGGTGACCCTCGCGGCGAGGCACGGCGCGGCACCGCGCGCACCTGGCAGCGGAATCCGCCAGGTGCCGGGTTCGCCGTGGCCGGCCTTCACAGCGCCTCGTCGAGGAGCATGTAACTGAGCCGGGCGTCCTGAGTCTGACGTGACCAGCGTTCCGCGGCTTCCATCCGTTCTTCGATGCCGCTGTCCACCAGACGCCGGCCCGGCCATATCTCGTAGTCACCCAGCAGGTGGCCGTGTTCGGCGAGCCCTTCCTGGAACAAGGACTCCCTTCGGTGGAGCACCTCCTTCATGGGCAGCTTGTCCCAGAGGCGAAGCCCCTCCTGGATGAGGTCGAGCAGTCCCGCCCGCGCCTGCGGCCGCTGCGTGAGGTGCTGGCGTATGACGGCGCTGCCCACCGCCAGATGGCGGATCTCGTCCATGTTCGCTCCTCGCTCGACCAGGGCGGCGGAGGGGTCCAGGAGCTTCCACTTGCGTTCGCTGAGCTCGGCCGCGGGAGCGAGGATCCCTTCGACCAGGACGGTCAGGACGAGAACACCGCCGTAGAAGTCCTGCCGGTCCCGCAGTACGTGCAGGCCGAAGTCCTCCAGGGGGTCGAGGACGGCGGCTCCCGAGGAAGCCGCGGTCCGGGCGACCGCCGCCGTGACCTCCTCATCGGGCATTCCTGCCGCGAGGAGATGGTCGCGGAAGGCCCGGGCGTGCCGTGCCTCGTCGACGAGCTGGGTGGTGTAGAACTCCATGCAGTCCCGGTCCGGGGCGTGGAAGACGAGGAAGGACAGCGCGCGGGTGGCCTTCTCCTCGGCCAGCGTCCGGAACGTGAACTCGTCGACGAGTGCCTCGCGCAGGGGGCCCGGGCGGAGGACGGCCTCGGTGGGGGGCGCGGCGGTCACCGTGCCGTCCGACAGCCGGCGGAGCATGGAACCGGCCACGTGCTCCAGCCAGTAGGGCAGGTCGCACATCGTGGGCGTCAGTTCCAGTTCACGGGCGCCGTCGAGTACGCCCGGGGCGTTGTCCCAGTCGGCTTCCACGGGGATGTGGGTCACAGTACGGTCCTTCGGGTCGTGTTCCGTTGGGGCTGTGGTGATCGGGAGCCGTACGGCAGTGACGTGCCCTGCGCACGGCGGGAAGCTCTGAAGGACGCGGGTGGAAAAGAGAAAGTGCGGAATGTGTCATGTCCGCCGGCCGAAGAACCGGGATTCCGGCGGAACTTCCTTCTGGAATCCCGCGGCGGCCCGCCCCGCCACTGTGAAGTTTCAGGAAGAGGTGCGACGGATGCCGCGGGTTTCGCTCGCGCCTCCGGTATTTCCCGGCTCCGGAGAATCCGGTGCCGGGACCGGAAGAAGTCGTGACGGTGCGACCGCCGTCCTGACGCTCCGCCGCCGCTCGCCGGCCGCAGGCTGCCGGTCCGTCGGCGGGCCGGATCCGCTGCCCCTTGCCCTTGCTCCTGTACTCCTGTAGCCCGCCGTGCCGCGAGGGCGGCGGGCGGGACTGCTTCCTCAGAACGATCCGACTCGTTCCACGTTAGGAGCATCGCCATGATGCCGTCAAGGGTGAGGCGAAGGAAGCCTGTTGCTCCTGATGCCCTTGATGGCGGGGCCGACCCCTGCTGCCTGTTTCGTGTTCCTCTGTTGCGCCGGCGCTTCCCGCCTGGTTAAAGTCCGGCCGGTCCGATCTCGTAACAGCCTTTGCGGCCGGGGGAATTGTGGAACGTCTGTGGAAAATCGAGGAAAGCCTTCTTGTCGACGCCTCCGTCGAGGATGCGTACGCCGCGGTTTCCCGGGTGCGCGACATGGGGAAGTGGAGCCCGGAGTGCTTCGCCGTGTGGCACCGCGGTCAAGTGGCCGGCAAGGGAACCAGGTTCGTCGGATTCAACCGCAAGGGGCTCCTGGTCTGGTTCACCACCTGTCAGGTGACCCGGGCTGAGCTGCCGTCCGAATTCGCCTTCCGGGTCACGACGTTCGGGCTGCCGGTGGCTCTGTGGGGGTATCGCTGCGAACCGGAGGGGTCGGCCACCAGGATCACCGAGTACTGGGAGGACCTGCGGACCGGCCCTGGTGCCCGGATGGCGGAGTTCCTCGGGAGGGTGTTCACCGGCACGCGCCCGGCCGACCGCGCGGAGGTCAACAGGGCCGGTATGCGCACCACGCTCGGCAGGATCAAGGCCGCCCTGGGCGGCTGAGGCCGAACCCGGCGCCCCCGGTCGCCCGCCGTCGGGTGGCGCGGCATGGCACCGCTCAAACCCCGTTGAGCAGCAACGAGATCAGCCGGTCGGTGAACCCGCTCTCCATCGGCTTGCGGCGTACCAGCAGCCGGATCCACAGTGCGCCGGTCATGGCGTCCACCAGCAGGGCGGGGTCGAAGTCGGCCGGCAGCTCCCCGCGCTCCACGGCCCTGGTGAAGATGGGCTGGTGGCGCCCGAGCCGGTCCCCGAGGAAGTGGGTCACCAGTTCCCGCATGGCCTGGTGGCGCACCGCCCCCACCAGGGCCGCCTCCACCACGGCGCGCGTCCGGGGTCCGTCGAGGAGGGTCTGGACCTGGGTGGCGAGAGCGGTCAGGTCCCCCTCGAGGCTCCCGGAGTCGGGCAGGTCCAGGGAGAGCGTGCCCGAGTGCAGGAGGGCGTCGCGCAGCAGTTCCGACTTGGACGGCCACCAGCGGTAGATGGTCGTCTTGTTGACGCCGGAGCGCTGGGCGACGCCCTCGATGGTGAGCCCGTCGTAGCCTTGGGTCGCGAGCATGTCGAGACATGCCGTGAAGATCTCGCCCTTACGGCGTGGCCCTCCCTGCCTGCCGCCCGACCGCTCGTCCGAGCTGCTTCCGCCTGTCGCCACCGCGACCTCCGTACCGGCCCCAGGGGCCCAACGCAACGTTGTGTTGCGTCCAGCCTAGCGCTGTCCTATCGTGGCAACGCACCGTTGCGTTGCATTTGATTCGCGGGCCCGAAGGCCCGGATCCGGCGGAGCGCCTCGATGGCGTCCAGATCCGCTTCAGGGGGAAATACATGAGAGCCCGTGTCGTCTGTCTGCCCTTCGCCGGGGGATCCGCCGATGCCTACCGCCCCTGGTCCTCGGTCATGCCAGAGGCGTGCGAACTGATCGCGCCTGAGCTGCCGGGCCACGGCCGCCGGCTCGCCGAGCTTCCGCTGGAGAACGCCGCCGATGTCGTCGCGGACCTGCTGCCCCGCCTCGGCGACCCCGCCGCACCGCTGATCCTTTTCGGCCACAGCATGGGCGGGCTGCTCGCCCATGAACTGTGCTGCGCACTGGACGAGCTCGGCACACCCCCGCAGGGGCTAGTGATCTCCGCAATGGCGCCACCCGAACTGCTCGACACACGCGCCAACCACGCGCTCGCCGACGATCCGGACGCCCTTCTCGAGCATGTCACCCGGCTCGGAGCGACACCTGCCGATGTCCTCGCGAGCCCGCAGATGCGAGCCCTCGTCCTCCGTCCGCTCCGGGCCGACTTCCGGCTCCTCGGCACAGCCCGCACATCGTCGGTGCGGCCCGTGACCGTCCCGCTCTACACACTGGCCGGTGACCGGGACGTGGTCCACGCGCCGGACCAGGTCGCCGCATGGCAGCGCCACGCGGAGGAGTGGAAGGGCCTGCGCATCCTACGCGGCAGCCACTTCTTCCCGTGGCAGAGCGACACCGTGCCGCGCCTGCTGGCCGCCCTCGGCCTGGCCGCAGCCACAGACGCCGGGCTGCTGCCCCGCGAGGCCACCGGACGGTGAGGGGCTCGCCCCCGCACGGACCGAGCCTCCGGCCACCCCGCCAAGAGCCGGGGCCACGAGGCCGCAGCGGCCCGTGACGGGGACCGGCTGCCCCGGCATCCCGTCCGACCGGCCGACCGGGCGACGACCACACCGTACCCACGCAACAGGAGAGAACCAGCAATGCCGCACCCGCCCACCGGGCGCCTCGCACTGGGAGTTCTACTGCACGGCTCCGGCGGCCACTGGGCCGGCTGGCGCCACCCACGGGCCAGGGCCCATGGCCAACTCGACTATCCGTTCCACGAGTTCCTCGCCATGGAGCTGGAGCGCGGCAGGATCGACGCCGTCTTCCGCCCCGACCTGCTCGCGCCCTGGGGCGAAGGCCCCGGCCTGAACAAGGCCGCGCGGGCCGACCACTTCGAGCCCCTCACCCTGCTGTCCGGACTCGCCGGGGCCACGGACCACATCGGGCTCGTGGCGACCGGCTCGACCACTTACTGGCACGCGCACCAGCTGGCACGCCGTTTCGCCTCACTCGACACGATCTCCGGCGGCCGGGCGGGGTGGAACATCGTCACCTCCGTCCTGCCGCAGGAAGCAGCGAACTTCGGCCGGCCACCCGTTCCGCACGACCTGAGGTACAAACTCGCGGAACGCTCCGTCGACGAGGTCCGGGCCTTGTGGGACGCTGCGCACGTCGCCCGGGCGCCGGGCATCCCGGCGCCTGTCCAGGGCCATCCCGTCCTCTTCCAGGCGGGCGCGTCACCGGCCGGCATCGACTTCGCCGCCCGGTACGCCGACGTCGTCTTCACCGACCAGCGTGACCTGGCCGGCGCCCGCCGCTTCTACGCCGAAGTGAAGGAGAAGGTCCGGGCAGCGGGACGCCGGCCGGAGCACGTGCAGATCTGGCCGGCGCTGTGGCCCTTGGTGGCGAGTACGGAGGCCGAGGCACGGGACCAAGTGGCGACGCTGCGCGGACTGGTCCACGAGGACGTGGCCCGCCAGTGGCTGCAGGAGAACCTCGGGCTCGATCTCACCGGCCAGGACCTGGACGCACCCCTGCCCGAGGTCCCGCCGACCAACCGGAGCCAGAGCCGGCGGGAACTGCTGATCAGGATGGCGCGAGACAACGCCTTCACGACCCGTCAGCTGGCCGAGCACTTCCTGAGCGGGCAGATCGTCGCCGGCACTCCGACGCAGATCGCCGACCACATGCAGGAGTGGTACGAGGAGAGGGGCGCGGACGGCTTCATGATGTCGTTCCCCTTCCTGCCGGGCCCGCTCGTCGACTTCGTCGACCACGTGATCCCCGAACTGTGGCGCCGGGGTGTCTTCCCCAACTCCTACGACGGCAGCGACCTGCGGCAGAACCTCGGGCTGCCGCGCCACGCGCCGGCCCCCGGAGGCACGCATGCCTGAGCCGACCAACACCGTCCGACTGTTCGTCGCCCTGCCCGCAACTCCGCAGCCGCATTCCCCGCAGGCCGGTGCGGCACCCTGTGCTCCGGTTCCCCAGGGCGGGACGGGTCGATGGCTGCGACGGCTTCATGATGCCGCGGTCACCGCCGACAGGGCAGGAATCGACGCGCTCGTGATACGCAGGAACGGCGCTCCGGGCGCGGCGGCGCTGGAACCGACCGCGGTCCTTGCGAGCGTCGCCTCCCGCACGACGGGCATCGGTCTGATCGCCGAGGCGTCCCCCGCGTCGCACGAGCCCTACCACCTGGCTCGTGAGCTGGCCACCCTCGACATCATGTCCGACGGACGAGCCGGGGTACTCCTGGATGCACGGCCGGACGCGGTGGAGCGAGAGGCCGGTCTGCCGGCCCAGCAGGAGGGCGCCGAGGCGCGGCAGCGCGCCGAGGAGTACCTGTCCGTGCTCACGGGCCTGTGGGACAGCTTCGACGACGACGCCTTCGTGCACGACCGGGCTTCCGGGACCTACTTCAGGGCCGACGGCATGCACCTCATCGGTCACGAGGGCCCCCACTACAACGTCGCCGGTCCGCTGAACATCGCCCGCCCGCCGCAGGGCCATCCCGTGACGCTGGCCTCCTGGGCCGGCTCCGCCGACGCCCCCTACGTGCCCGACTACCACGTCACTGACCGCCCCGTTACGTGCCGCAGCCCCCGGTTCGCCTCCTTGTCCGTTGCCGCCGAAGCGCCCGACGAGACCGTCGAACGCGTCCGGCGGCTGCTGCACCAGGAGCAGCCGGCCGGTCTTCTGGCCGACCTGCCCGGCGGCCCCGCCGCACTGGAACTCTTCGCCCGCCGGACACTTCCGATGCTGCGCGAGCACGGCCTGCTGCCCAGCGGTGTGCGCCGGTCTCGAACGTTGCGGGGGCGGCTGGCACTTGAGCGGCCGGCAGACCGTACGTCCCGCCGTCAGGCCTGATCGTCCCGTTCTCTTTCCCACGGAGGTGGTCCCCCTGCGGGCCAGCACGGTATGGAAGCAGCCCCGCGCCTGGATCGTGGTGCTGATCGGTTCGCTGCTCGCCGCCTTGAGCACCGTCAGCTACCTGGGGCCGGCCTCGGACCCCGACAGTCATCTGCGGAACCTGCCACTCGTCCTCGTCATCGGCGACGAGGGGGTCACCGGACCGGACTCCACGGTGAACCTGGGTGGCGAGCTCGCCGACGGCATCGTACGCGCCGCCCGCAAGGACGGGCGTGTGCAATGGCACGTGGTCCCTACCCGCCGGGACGCATGGCGGATCCTCGACGCCCAGGACGCCTACGCGGCGCTGATCGTGCCCCGTGACTTCACCGGCCGGGCCCTGTCCCTGATCGGCAGCGGGCCGAACGCCCGGCGCCCGGCGATGGAACTCGTCACCCCGCGCGGCGTGAGCGGCATGGCAGCTTCGACGGCGGACAAGGTGATGCGCAGTACCGTGGCGTCGGCGTCAAGACAACTGGGCGCACAACTGGCCGTCAAGGCGGCAGCCGGTGGCCGGGCCGGCGCGAAGAAGGCGGCGCCGCCCGGTCTCCTGGCCCTGCTCGACGACCCGGTCGAGGTCACCGCCGTGGTGCGTCAGACGTCGTCCGGGTCCGTCGGGTCGGCTGCCGGAGCCCTCCCGCTCTACATCGCCATCGCGCTGCTCGTCTCGGGGCTGCTCCCGGCCACGCTGCTGACGATGTTCGTCGATGCGAGGCTGGGTTACTTGCCGTTGGAAGTCGGCCCGCGGAGGTTCCTCCAGCCGGTCGTCAGGATCGCACGGTCATCGACGTTCCTGGCCAAGACGGTGCTCGGTGCCGTGATGGGATGCGCGGCGGGTGCCGTCGTCGCCGGTGTCGCCCTGTGGAGCACCGGCCTCCGGCCCGGCGGCCCCGCCCGGTTCGTGCTGTTCTGCAGCACCGCCTGCGCGGCCGTCGTCCTGCTCACCCTCGCCCTGTTCGCCGTGTTCGGGGCGCCGGGCCAGGTTCTGGCCCTGTTCACGATAACCCTCGTCGGCGTCCCGCTGTCTGCGGGCGCCATCCCGCAGGAGGCTCTTTCCCACGGATTCGCGGCCGTGGGGGCGGTGCTGCCGGCTCGTCATGTGGTCGAAGGGGTGCGATCGCTGTTGTTCTTCGACGCCGACGCCGACCGGGTCCAGCTGGCGTGGCTGGTCCTGAGCGGCTACGCGGCCGGTGCCGCGATCATCGGCTGGGCAGTCTCCCGCTGGTACGACCGCCGCGGCTACCACCGTGCCGCGGACCATGAACCAGCGGCCGTGGCGGTCGCCGGCGTCGCGACCGCACTGCCGCGGCCGGCAACGCCGCCCCCGTCGCAACGGCCCACCGCACGTCATGCGCGCAAGCGGTGAGCAGACGGCGAGAAGCCGTGACGGGGTCGGCTCTCCCGAGGAGTGGGCCCGACCCGGTTGATCCCGCAGCTGGAGCCGCCCTTGCGCGATCACGACCGTATCGACAGTGGTTGATCCCCCTCGGACACAACCACTGACGATACGGGGACGAGGGCCTCGACCTTGCGGTCGCGGTCCTCGTCTCGTGTTCATGGCTGATGGTGATGCTCAATGTCGCGCGACGTGTGAAGTAGTCGACTTCTCATCAGGAGTTCACCGGTGCGTCGGTGTTCGCGGGCGCCGACTTCGGCGCGGGTGAGTAAGAAGTCACGCTGATCCTCACCGTGGAGTCGGCCCGTCCGGCCCGCCGCACCCTTTGGAGAGCTTGTCTTGCGCCATCCCAAACGCCGTTTCCCGGCCATGCTGTTGGCCATCACGCTGATACCGGGCTCGCTGCTCACGTCTCAGGCGTCGGCGAACGACCCCATCCGAGCCCCCGCCGTGGCCCAGCTGCCGGCCGATTCCCCCGCCGACGAGGTCCGTCACCCCGCCGGCCATGTGGACCCCTTCATCGGGACCACCCGCAACGGCACCACCTGGCCCGGCGCCACCCTGCCGTTCGGAATGATCGCCTGGAGCCCGACCAGCACCAAGGGTGACCAGACCAGCACAGGAGCCGCCAACGGCTACCAGTACGACGTCACGCGGGTGCGGGGCTTCAGCCTCACCCACGTCAACGGCGCCGGCTGCAACCCCGGTGCCGCGGGAGATGTCCCGATCATGCCGTACACCGGGGAGATCACCAGCTCTCCGTCGGCGGACACCACGGACAGCATCTACGCGAGCGACTTCTCGCACAGCCGGGAAGAAGCCCGCCCCGGCCGCTACAAGGTGACCCTCGCCTCCGGAGTGGCCACGGATCTCGCGGTCACCCAGCGGGCCGGCGTGGGGGAGTTCACCTTCCCCGAGGGCAGCCCGGCCAAGCTGCTGTTCCGTACGTCCAACTCGCTCAACGGCAGGAGGACGCCGACATCCGTATCGACCCCCGGCGGCAGGAGGTCACCGGCTCCGTGCTGACCGGTGCCTTCTGTGGACGGCGGGCCAACGGCGGTATCAACAACCGCAAGAGCTACTACCGGCTGCACTTCGTGGCCCGTTTCGACCACGCCTTCCGCTCCACCGGAACCTGGCACGACGCGCAGGTGCGGCCCGGCGGCACCGAGGCGTCCGGGGGCGAGGGATACGCGACCGGAGCGGACCGGGCCGGGCGCGGCTCCGGCGGCTGGGTCGGGTTCGACACGAGCGGGAACCGCACCGTGCGGATGCGTCTGGGCATTTCGTACGTCAGCGGCGCCGCCGCGGCGCAGAACCTCGACGCCGAGGTACAACGTCGTCGTGACAACGTTGCCTCGGTGGCGGCGCGAGGCTACCGCACCTGGGACGACCAGCTGCGCAGCATCAAGATCAGCGGGGGCAGCGCGGACCAGCGCACCGCGTTCTACACCGCGCTGTACCACGCCCTGATGCAGCCGAACGTGATGAGCGACGTCAACGGCCGCTACATGGGTATGGACGGCAAGGAGCACCGTCTGGCCAAGGGACAGGGCGCCCAGTACAGCAACTTCTCCGGCTGGGACCAGTACCGCGCCCAGATTCAGCTGCTCGCACTTCTCGAACCGCGTATCGCAGGGGACTTCGCCCAGTCCCTCTACAACTATGCCCGGCAGAACGGCGGAGTGTGGGACCGCTGGGTGCATGTCACCGGGGCCACGCATGTGATGACCGGCGACCCCTCGGCCGCCACTCTTGCGGCTTTCTACGCCATGGGCGTACGCAATTTCGATGCCGAGGGTGCCTTCGCCTCCCTGGTGCGCCAGGCCACGTTGCCCCATCCCGACGGACTCTCCGACGCGGGCTGTCCCGGGCAGTGCATCGGTGCCCGGCCCAATCTGGCCCAGTACCTCTCCTCGCACTACGCCGCGCAGGACGTCTGCCACTGCTGGGGCGGCGCGGCGGAGACGCTGGAGGCGTCCGTCGCGGACTCGGCGCTCGCGCAGTGGGCCGGACTGCTCGGCCACCGGGACCTGCAGAAGCAGTTCTCCGAGCGCGCGGCCTACTGGAAGAACGTGTTCAACCCGCAGGCCACCCCTCACGAGGGGTATGTGCAGGCGCGCAATCTCGACGGGAGCTGGGTGCCCGGCTTCACCCCGGCGACCGGTACCGGCTTTGCGCAGGGCAGCAGTGCCACTTACACCTGGATGGTGCCGCAGGATGTGTCCGGTCTCGCCGAGAAGATGGGTGGCCGCGAGACCGCGGCTGCGCGGCTGGACGGCTTCTTCCACAAGCCGGACGGCAGCTGGTCGCTCGCGGGCGGCGATCCGCTGCGGTACGACCCGACCAATGAGCCCGGGATCCATGCCCCTTGGCTGTACAACGCCCTCGGGCAGCCGTGGAAGACACAGGAGGCCGTCCGTGAGATCGTGAACTCCGTCTACGGCACCGGTCCGAGCGGTCTGCCCGGCAATGACGACCTCGGCACCATGTCCACCTGGTACGTTTTCGCCGCTCTGGGCATGTACCCGCAGGCACCAGGCCGCTCTGAGCTGCTGCTGTCCGCCCCGCTGTTCCCCCGCGCCGTCCTGCACCGCGACGGCCGCGCGCCGATCACCGTGACCGCCCCGGACGCCTCGCAGGCGAACCGCTACGTCGGCGGCGTCACCGTCAACGGGCGTGAGCACCACCGCTCCTGGGCGAGCGGGGCACTGGTCGCCCGCGGCGGGCACGTCGCCTTCCGGCTCAGCCCGAGCGCCGAGACCGGCTGGGGCACGGCCGCCGCGGACCTGCCGGTCGACGTCCGCTAGGCCGTCTGCCGGGAAGCTCGCTGCGCCCCGCTGCCCGGCCGGCCGGTCGGATGCGCCCCCGTACCCCCGGCCTTCGGGGGTGCGGGGGCGCGCCTTGCGGCCGCGAGGTCAGGAACCGATGCTCGGCCGGCCGGCCGGATGGCCGGCTCGATCTCCCACATGTCCGGCTCGACCCGCGCCGCGCGGTGTGGCCGTCGCGGGTCGGCGTCGCGGGACCACGGGAACCCAGCCGGCGATCGGGACCGGCGCTGAACGCCGTACTTCCTTTCCGGGACCTCGCGGGCGGCACCGGACGTACGGCGTGCGGGCGGTGTGCGGGGGTCAGGTGAGGCGACGTCGTATGACGGCCGACACTCGGTCCACCGCCACGATCAGGACGAGGACCACCAGGATATGGGTCAGCATCTCGTCGAACTGGAACAGCTTGATGGACTGGTTGATGAGGAAACCGATGCCGCCCGCGCCCACCAGGCCGAGCACCAGTGACGAGCGCACATTGACGTCGAGCCGGTACAGGAGCAGCCCCGCCAACTGCGGGGTCACCGCGGGCAGCAAAGCGTGCGAGGCGATTTGGATCCTGCTCGCGCCCGCCGACCGCAGAACCTGGGCCGGGCCGGGATCGGCGTCCTCCAGGGCCTCGGCCCACAACTTGCCCATCACGCCCACGTTGTGGCACACCAGCGCCAGTACGCCGGGGAAGGGACCGAGCCCGACGGCCGTGACGAAGACCAGCGCGAAAACCACGTCGGGCACCGCGCGCAGGAACGACAGCAGGGAGCGGGCCGCCTGGTAGACCCAGGCCGACGGGGCGGTGCCGCGCGCCGCGAGCAGGGCCAGGACGAGGGAGAACGGCACCGACAGGGTGGTGCCCAGCAGGCCGATCCACAGCGTCACCAGGGCGCCGTCGAGGCTCGGCCGCAGCACGTCCCACTCCAGAGCGGGCGGGAACGCCTCGCCGAGGAAGTCGACCATGCCGCGCCAGCCTTCGACCAGCGTCCCGAGGGAGATGTCCGTGGCGTTCCAGGCGAACACGTGCGCGGTGACCACCACGGCGGCGATGCCCCAGCCCACGACGAGTGCACAGGGGCGCGGCGGCTTCGGCGGAACGGGGAGGCGCCGGACGTTGTCGAGGGTTGTCATGACACGGCCTCCACAACCGCGGGCTGGTACAGGACGTCGACGTTCTGCTGGGGCGGCCCGTCCAGCAGGACCCTGCCGTCGCGCAGGCCGACCACGCGGTCGGCGTGGCGGGCGGCGAGGGAAGGCTGGTGCAGGACGGCGAGTACGGCGAGACCGTCGTCGTGGGCGAGTTCGGCGAGCAGGCCGAGCACCTGCTCCGACGCGGCGGGGTCCAGGGCGGACACCGGTTCGTCGGCGAGAACGACCCGCGGGCGCTGGCACAGGGCGCGGGCCACCGCCACGCGCTGCTGCTGGCCGCCCGACAGGCTGCCCGCGCGGTCGTGCGCCCGGTCGGCGAGACCCACCCGGTCCAGGCAGGCCATGGCCTCCTCGCGCAGGCGCCGCGGGAACAGGGCCGGGGTCAGCGAATGACGCAGCCGGAGCCGGCCGAGGGCGCCGGCGCAGACGTTGTCCAGGACGCTGCGCCGGCGGACCAGGTGGATGTGCTGGAAGACCATGGCCAGGTCGAGCGGACCGCAGGTCTTTCCGTCGACGGTCACGCTGCCCGCAGCCATCGGCTCCAGTCCGGCGGCGGCGCGCAGCAGGGTCGACTTCCCGGAGCCGTTGGCCCCGAGCACGGCGAGCAGCTCGCCGTGGGCGACGGTGACGTCGACCCCGTGCAGTACCTGCCGCTCGCCGTACCGCACCGTGATCTGGGACAGCGCGAGCATCAGACGTCCTTCTCGGTGAGCTTGAGCGTCGTGGCCAGATCGAAGAGCGGCTGGTACGTCGACTTGTCGACGGCGATGAGGGGCGCCGGCGGGTCGACGTCGAGCAGTGCGCCGATCTTGCCGACCTTGTCGGCCGGGAGCTTCAGCAGCGCGTCGGTCACCGCCTTCTTGAACGCGGCGTCGAGGTCGCCGCGTACGGTGATCGGGTCGTTGGGAATGGGTTGCGAGGCCCAGATCTTGCGGAACTTCGACGGATCGAAGGTGCCCGCGTCGGTGGCGCTCGCCAACTGCTGGGAGTTGATCTCGGCCGCGTCGACCGTGCCCTTCGCGAGGGCGAGCAGGGCCTCGGGGTGGCCGCCGGCGTAGTTGATCTTGACGTCGTCCTTCTTCAGACCGGCGTCGAGCATGGCCTTGCGGGGGAGGGCGTCGCCGGAGGTCGACCCGATCGACCCCAGGGCGAGGGAGTGCCCCTCGAGGTCCTCGACCGTCATGATCGGCGAGTCCTTCGGCACCCACATACCGGCGGTGTAGCTGGACACCTGGCCCTTGCCGTCGCTGAAGGACGCGACGGCCTCCGCCTCGGCGCGCTTGCTGGCGAACACATAGCCGAGCGGGCCGAAGACGGCGATGTCGAGTTTGTCGTTCTCCATGGCGAGGACCTCCGCGGAGTAGTCCTCGGTGACGGTCAGCTCCACCTCGCAGTCCAGGCTTTCGCCGAGTGCGTCGGCGAGGACCTTGGCGGCGGGCGTCAGCTTGGCCGGATCCTCGAAGGGCTCGACACCGAAGCGGATCTTGCCACCGGGGCAGGTGGCCGAGTCGGACGTGGAGGCGTCGGAGCCACCCCCGCAGGCGGCCAGACCCAGGGTTGCGGCGACGACGAGTGAGGTGGCGAGGGCGAGACGGCGGACAGGCACAGTGGACTCCGGAGAGAGGAAGTACGGAGGGAAGTACGCAGGAAGTACGGGGGGGGGGAACTGCTGGTGAAGTGGGGGGAGTCGCACGCCGGGGCGGCTACGAGCACAAGGTGTCATTCGCAGCAACCCCGGTCAACACTTGTATCTACAGGTTCCTGAGTGTTCACCTGGGCGTCGTGAAGAGGTTGTCGCGGGTGCGGGGGAGCGCCCGCTCGGCGGCGGGGGAATATCCGATCAACGAGGAATGGCATTCGTGGCGGACGGCGGGTGGAACGCCGGCTCAGCGCCGATGACCGCGGCGCCCGCCGTGGCCGCGCTCGCGCCGTCTCAGGGCCGGCCCTTGCCGGCGTTCCGGGCACGCCTGGGGTAGTCGGTGTGTCCCAGCTCCGCCGCGGTGCGGGTCACCTCGAAGAGGCGCCTGCCGTCCCGGTTGATCCAGGCCGCGGTCAGGGTGGGCATGTCGAGCGTGGTGTCGGCGACCAGCTTCAGGAAGACGTGCGGCTCGACCGCGCTGTGCACCAGGAAGGGGCTGGGCACGTTGAGGCTGGGGATCGTGCTGTTGTGCAAGGGGCTGACGATGAACTGCCACAGGTCGTAGCCCACGCGCGGGCCGTAGTTCAGGGCGCGGGAGACATGGATGTCACCGCCGATCAGGAAGCACCCCGGGATCCGCTCGGTGGCGATGAAGTCGTAGATCGCGTCGCGCTCGTGGGCGTAGGTGCCCCAGTCGTCGGACTCGCCGTTCTGCTTGTCGTCCCAGATCATGCCGGTGGCGATGGCCTTGAAGGGGGCGGTGCTCCCCGCCAGCCGCTCGCGCAGCCAGTTCCATTGCACCGTGCCGAGACAGGTCGTCCTGGCGGGGTCGGCCCAACTCGGCGCGGTCCGGCTGAACCAGCGCGGATCGAGCAGGAAGACCTCGATCGGGCCGCGCCGGAAGGATGTATAGATACCCTCGCCGTCCTCGCGCTCGGTGAGGATCCTGCCGTCGGCGGTCTGCCCGAAGCTCGCGTTGGCGCGGTAGTTGACGAAGGCCGTGCGGTTGTGGCGTTTGCTCGCGTAGTCGCCGTGCTTGTCGTTGCCGCCGAAGCCGTGGTCGTCCCACGTGGCCCAGACGGGCATGGAGCGGATCATCTCCGAGATCTCCGGCTGCACCAGGAACGTGCGGTGCTTCTTGCGCGCCGGCTTCAGGTCGGGGGTGTCCACGTACGGTGTGTCGCCGAGCCCTTGTCTGCCATCTCTTCTCCTCCTGAACGTCGCGCCCTCGCCCGCGCACGGCGGGCGGGCAGGGGCGGCGAACGATGGTCGGGTGTGAGGGGTGCGAAGAGACGGTTGCAGGCAGCGGGGCCACGCGCAATGGCATGTATTGACAAGTCATGCATCGTTCATGTGCTCATGGCGTCCCGGTGTTCCATGTTCGTTGGCTTGTCAGGCCAAGCGCGGTCTTCAGGGCCGATGCGACGCAACGATCCATGGCCGTTCCCGCGTCACCGCACGGTCGGCAGAACGGCCTGGCGGGGAGCCGCCGCGTGACGGGCGGCCTCGACCGCGGCGTCGATCGCTTCGAGCGGATAGGCGCCGCTGACCAGGCCGGCGAACGGGTGGCTGCGATGCTGCTCGGCCAGGAAGGCCACGGCCGTCTGCAGGTCGGCGGGGCGGTAGTTGTGCACCCCCGTGACCGTGCGCAGCCCGCGCACCAGCCATTCGGGGTCGAGCGGGACGGACCCCTCCGGTGAGACGGAACCCGCCAGCACGACGGTGCCGCCGGTGTCGAGGGAGGCGAGGCAGGACCGCACCGCCTCCGGGCGACCGGAGAACTCCAGGGCGACGTCGACGCAGTCCGCCGGTTCGTGGACGCCCAGGACGCGTGCGGCGCCGAACTGTCCGGCCTGCGTCCGGCGCTCGGGGGACGGGTCGACAGCGGTCACGTGCGCCCCGGCCCGTGCGGCCATGGCCACCGCCGTGAGGCCGAGCATGCCCGCCCCCGTCACCAGTACCCGTCGTCCCCCGAGAGGGCCCGCGGCCTTGACGACGGCGGCGACGGTGGCCGTGGCGCAGGAGGCCGGGCCGGCCACCGCGTCCGGCAGTCCGTCGGGTACGGCGACGACGGCCGTGCCCGGCAGCAGCACACAGTGGGTGGCGAACCCACCGGTCAGCGGGGCGCGCTCGTCGAGCGGCTCGTGCCCGTACTTGCGCAGGTGCCGGCATTTCTGGGGCCTACCGCGCCGGCAGCGGTCGCAGGACCCGCACGAGGCCGTGACCGACCAGACCACGCGCAGGCCGGGCACCACCGGTGTGCCGTCCACGCATGCCGGGGCATCGGGGCCGACGGCGACGACGGTGCCCACTTGCTCGTGTCCCAGTACCGAGGGAGCCGGCGACGGCCTGCGTCCGCTCACCGTGTGCAGATCGCTGCCGCACACCGTGGCCAGATCGATGCGCACCAGCACCTCTCCCGGGCCGGGCAGCCCCGGTGTGGCGGTGCGGACCAGCGAGAACGGCCGGCCGACGCCGTCCCAGCGGGCGTAGCGAACGTCAATGAGAGCTTCCGAGGTCACCGGCATCACACGCCCAACCTGTCATTGTCACAGTCGATGGATCACTAACATATATAGACAAGAATTGAGCGAGGGTGGCATGAAGGTGCGGAACTTTAGGTGAACACCAGGCGTAAATGCAGGGGGGACCGCCCCAGTGGCAGTGCAGCGCGGGCAGCGGGCCACAACTCAAACCTGTAAGGTCAAGTCCATGGCCTCCCCACTGCACCGCTCCATCGCGGGCGAGCTCCGCCATCGCATTCGCTCCGGAGCCCTCCGGGTCGGCGAGTTCCTTCCGTCCGAGGCGCAGCTCTGCGAAGAGTTCTCGGCATCACGTGGCCCGGTCCGCCAGGCGCTCGCCGCGCTGCGGGACGAGGGGCTCATCGGCGGTGGACAGGGCAAGCGGGCCGTGGTGCTGGACGCCGTGCCGAGCCAGCCGTTCGAGTCCTTCCTGTCCTTCACCCGGCGTGCGGAACTGACCGGCTACACACCGGGCCAGAGGCTCCAGGAGATCGCGCTGCGCCGCCCCGAGCCGGAGATCGGCGCGGCCCTCCAGATCGACCCCGACGACCTCGCCGTCCAACTCGTCCGGCTGAGACTGCTCGACGGGCGGCCGGCGATGCTGGAACGGATGACGTACGTCGAAGCCGTCGGTCGCCCGCTGATCTCCGCGGACCTGGACGCCGGTTCGATCTACGCCCTGCTCACCGAGCAGGGCGTGGACCTGCACTCGGCCCGGCACACCTTCGACGCCATCCCCGCGGATCCGCTCGACGCCGAGCTCCTCGAAGTCCCCGAGGGCACCCCGCTGTTGCGGGAGCGGCGCCTGACCACCGACTCCCAGGGCACGCCCATCGAGTGGTCCGACGACCGCTACCGCTCGGACATCGCGACGGTGACCGTGACCAATACGCGAAGCTCCCGCACCGCCATGCTCTGAGGGCGGGGCCCTCGCGACGCCCCTTCAACGGCGACGTCTTCTTCCACAGGAGCGGCTGAACGCCCTGACAGCGCCCCGGCGCGGGGGCGACGTTCACCGTCCGGCTGCCCCTCGGATCGGACCGGAGTGGCCGGACAGCCTGCCGGCGTGACGACGGGGGAAGGCGGCCCACCTGCGATGCACGACATCGGTCCGGCCGCCTTCTCCCTGCCACTCTCTCTCCTGCCAACTACGGGGTGACGGTGATCTGCTCGGCCGGGTCGGTGGTGTCCGCGACCGTGTAGACGGCGTTGAAGGTGGAGCTCGTCGTGCTGGTCGGGCAGCCGAACCCTCCGGTGATCCTGACCGGGACCGAGGCGTTGGTGAAGGTCAGGGAGGGCGGGGTGCCGTTGGCCCAGGCGCCGGGGACGCTCGCCGCGGCGGTCGGCGCGGCGACGACCGTACAGGTCGCCAGACCGGTCGTCTTGACCACGAGGCCGCCCGTCGGGACGGTCATGGTGGCCGTGACCGGTGTCCCGTTCTGCATGGAGACCGTCCACGCGCCGCTGGTGGTGACGGTCGGGGTCACGCCCGGCATGCTCGAGGTACAGGAGCTGTACGTCGGGGCGGATATCGGGGAAGAGACCGGGCCTGCCGGGTTGTGGTTGCCGGGGGCGGCCGGGACGGTGCCCGTGGCCACGGAGACCGAGCAGGTCACGGTGACCGAGCCGGCCTTGAGGGTGGCCTTGCCGCTCAATGTGGCCGTGAAGGCGTGGCCGGCCGGGGTGACGGTGGTCGAGTCGGCTGCCCGTAACGGTAAGGGCGCGGCGGTCGCGGAGACGGCGCCGAGGGCCAGCGCGCCGGCGGCGGCGAGGCCGAGGGCGAGCGTGGTGGGTGTGCGGCTCATGGCTGTGCTCCTTGGGGATCGGAGAGCGGTGCGGGGGAGGGAGAGTCGTGCGGTGCGGGGGAGGGGTTGTCGTGCGGTGCGGGCGGAGCGGATTCCGCGGTGCTGCCGGATCCGGCAGAGTTGCCGGCCTCGGCGGACTTAGACGTGCGCGGTTCCCAGGCGAACATGAGGCCGCCGCCGAGGATGCCGAGCAGGGTTCCGATGAGGAATCCGCCGAGGTTCGACAACACCAGCGCGGCGGTGGCGATGAGCGTGGTGACGACTCCGGCGAGTGTGCGGTAGTGGGGGGCGAGCCAGACGGAGACGCCGAGCACGATCATGACGAGGCCCATCAGGACGGACGGGATCCCCGCCACGCCCTGAGTGAGCATGACCTTCAGCGGGGCGAGCGGCAGGGCGCAGATCTCGGCCCCGGCGAGGACGGCGGCGAGTCCGCCCCAGAACGGCCGGCTGCGGCGCCACCGCCGGAACCGCGTCCGGCAGGGGCTCAGAAGCATTCCTTCTTGCCCTTGCTGATCTTCATGGTCAGGCCGGAGAGCGTGAAGGTGCCGGCGTTGGTGGCCCACGCCGTCTGCCGCAGATCGGCGATGCGGACGGTGTCGGCCTGCTGGGCGAACAGGTCCTGCATGCCCTGGGCGTCGGTCGGGCCCTTGTCCAGGGTGGAGGCGTCGCGGCCGATCTCGATGTTCGTGAAGGTCGCGTTGCCGGAGAGCTGGGTGGCGTCGACGAAGAGGTTCGTCGCCTCGACCGGGGTCTTCCGGCCTGCGGTCAGGTTGAGCGAGACGTCGCCGATCAGCGGAAGCGAGGTGACCACCGACTGGCAGAGGCTGTTGAGCCTGGCCTGCTTGATGGCGGTGACCGCCACCGGGATGAGTTCGTCCCGGGCGTTGACGTCGACGCTGCCGTACTGGACGAAGCCGTCGCCGGTCAGGCTCTGGGCGGAGACCTTGAACTGCTGGCCCGAGACGGCGAAGGAGGCGGCGATCGCTCCTTGGGCGAGAGCGATGCCGAGGCCGGCGGTGACGGCGACGGCCGGGACCGTCAGGACGGCGAAGCGCCGCCATCTCACGCTGCCGCCGTCTAAGTCGTGTTTCATGACAGATCCCCCTTGGGTGGGGTGGAGTGGGGGTGGGTTCGGTGCGATCCGTGTCGCTGTGCTGTGATCCGGTGCGACCGGGTCGCGATTGATCGTTACTCACCGGTATGACCGTGGGGTTGAATGTAAGAGTGCCAATGGGGGTTGGCAAGGTTGCGCGAACACCCCCTTTAGGCCAAGTCCCTACTGCTCCGTACGCAGCAGCGCGGCGACTTCCGCCTCCACCCTCCGAGCCATCGCCCGCGCGAATTCCGCGGCCACGACCTCGCCCGCCACCGGGCGCAGCGCCGCTGCAGCCTCCGCGACGTGGTCCAACTGCTCGGCCGAAAGCTGCTCCAGCTTCTCGGGGCCGATCACATGCCGCCGGAACAGCTCGACGAACCGGTCCGCGAGCGCCGCCGCTTGGGTCTGGACGAAGTCCCCCGCGTCCAGGATCTCCGCGAGCGGCACCCCCTGCCGCACGAGCGCCAGCGTCGCGTCCAGCAGCCGTCGGCTCGGGAAGGTGACGGTGTCCCCGTCGACCCGTACGTACTCCAGCGCGGCGGCCCGTCGCGTGTCCTGGGGGGTAGCCGCCGGGCCGAACATCTTCCGCAGCTCGGCGAGGTTCATCGTGACGGGCACCTCCTGAACCCAGTCGCGGGTCATCTCCCGCTCCAGCCCGAGGAGTTGGGCGATGCCGCCGCCCTGCTCCCACGCTGCCAGCAGCTCCGCGATGCCGTTCACCGTGTAGCCGCGGCCGAGGAGGTCGTCGATCAGCCGCAGCCGGGCCAGGTGATCGTCGGAGTACCAGGCGATCCGGCCCTCCCGGCGAGGTGGGGGCAGCAGTCCGCGCTCCTGGTAGTAGCGCAGATTGCGGACTTTCACGCCGGCCGCTCGGGCCAGTTCCTCCCGGCGGTATTGCGCCCCGGCCGCTGCTTCTGGTTCACCCGCCGCTTCGCTGCTCACGGGCCCGAGCCTAGGCCCTGTCCGGGCGATCTTGTCGGGGCCGCGACGACAACTACGGCACCTCGCTGCGTCGTCGGAGTCGCCCAAGTACGTCCAGTACGAGGGCGATCCTCCGCCTTGCGATGCACCGCATCTGACGCCGCGGCCTGTTCCTCGAAGATCGCCCGGACAGGGCCTAGAGGGTGTCTGCAAATGATCTTGGTTAATGGATCACGAGGGCGTGATACGTCGCCATGAACTGACCGTACAGCTGCCCAAGAACTGACCCGAGCCCGAAGTCGGCGGGCACCGAGCGCCACTTGACCCTGCTGCCGACGACGTAACGCCCTGCGTCGAGCATCTGCAGGTGGCAGTAGCTCTCCGGCCTGCCGCGCCGCCCCTCCAGCCAGGCCGGTACCGGCAGCAGTACCCGGACCTCGGCCCCCTCCGCATCCGTCATGTCCGACGGATACCGCCGCACCCGATCCCGGTGATCCGCCGCGCTCCCGTACACATGCGAGAGACAATCGCACGACATGGCGGGCCCAACCCGATGACCGGTCTGTCGTCATATGAGTCGGCTCAGCTGGAGAATCGCGAACACCAGCAGGGAGACACCGCAGCAGGCTTCGAGGACGCGTACGGCCAGCGGTGGCAGCGCCCTGCGCAGTACCACGATGAGCCCCGCCGCGATCAGGCACCACAGGATTGAGGAGGCCATGAACCCGGCAAAGAAGACGCTCAGCTCCGCCGTGTCGGCCTGACCCAGCACGGCGCTCACCCCGCCGGCAGCGCCCGACCAATAAACGACGTTCCATGGGTTCGCCAGGGACATGCCCGCTCCCACGGCCATGGCCTTGTGGTCCTGTTTGGCGTACGGTTCCGCCGTCGGATACGGCCCCTTCCGCGCGAGCGCGTCGCGTAGGCCCGCCGCCCCCAACCAGGCCAGCAGCAAGCACCCGGCCACGGTGAGCGGCACGCGCAAGGCCGGTACCGCGAACAGCGCCCCCACCCCCGCCAGGCCGAGCACCGCCCAGACGGCGTCGCCCACCAGCGAGCCGACCTGGACCGCGAAGGCAGGGCCGAACCCGCCCCGGATTCCGCGCCGCAGAGACTCGCTGAACACCGCGCCCGGCGCCGCGTTGAACACCAGCCCCAACCACAGAGCCACCATGAAGATCTCAGTCATGCCGGCCACTGTGGCGGGGGCGGGCCGTGCGGTCTTGTCAGATGTTGATCCGAGACAGCCGACGGTACCGGCCCGGTGTGACGGCGTAGGCCGCGGCGAAGTGGCGGTGGAAATGCGCCTGGTCGGCGAAGCCGAGCACGTGTGCGACGTCGGCGACGGGCTCCCCCTTGCGCAGCCGGCGCCGCGCCTCGGCCAACCGGGCCGACAGGTGCCAGGCGTAGGGCGGGGTGCCGGTGGCGCGGGTGAACGTCCGGATCAGATGCTCCCGGGACATCCCGGCCTCATCGGCCAGCTCGGCCAGCCGCGGCGCGCGGGACAGGTCGGTGCGGAGCCGGGCGAGCACCGTGGCGATCCGGGCGTCAGCGGGTTCTGGAGCACGCATGCGCCGCCCTGCGGCCAGGTCGAGCAGCTGCGACAGCACGAGCACGAGCCGCTCCTGGATCAGAACGGCGGATTCGGCGGGCGGAAGGTGTCCGTCCGGTGCCAGCTCGCGGAATGCTCTGGCGGCAGCGAGGAACTCGTCGCGCAGGTGTGGAGAGCGGACGACGGGCCGTTCGAAGTCGACCGGGGCGTCGCCGGTCAGCGACTGCATCACCGCTGGCGGGACGTACCAGCTCACGGCCGCGAAGGACGCGTCGGGCGGGACCTGGGTGGTGCACGACTGGACCTGGCCGGGGTTGTAGACGGTGAACTCGTCCAGGTTCACCTCGAACGAGGTGCGATCCAGCCGGACTCGCTCCAGGCCGCAGAGGTTGACGCTGATCACGTACTCGTCGTGGCTGTGCCTCGGGAAGCCGCCGGACGGGGGACGTACTACCGTAAGCTGACCCGCGGCCCATTCCGTGACATGCATACGCGGAGGGTACGACAGGCAGCAGGTGGGGCCGGATGGGGTCGGTGGGCGTTGAAGTGTCCCGACCTCTATGCACCACCCATCACTTGGTTCATGCTCTGGATGACCTGCTGCGCCGCCGCACCGGGTCCCCGGCTCCCAGAACCATCCCCGGCAGTGCGGCCGCGACCGGACGCGGACCGCACAGGGGCAGGAGCGACCGAGCGAAGGCAGGAGCGGCGCTCAGAGCCTGACGAGTCCTTCGCAGAGCACGAGAACTCCGATGGCGGCGATCACCACGGCCATCACTCCGGCGGCATGGTTCTCCAACCACCGTCTGACCCTGATCAGGGGGACGAGGACCCGCTCGCCCAGCAGCACATGGAGCACCACGGGCAGGGCTACGGTGCTGGCGGCGCACACGGTGAACACCGCGAAGGCCACCACGGCGCTCGTGGTCGGGGGCTCGGCCGACCCGACCGCGAGGCCGGCGGCAGCGGAGAGAAGAAGGATCTTCGGGTTGGCCAGCGACAGCAGCAGCCCGAGCCGGAACGCCCTGGACGGGCTCGCATCGGCGAGAAGCCGCATCCAGCCCGGCGCCGCCCTGCCGTGTCTGGTCAGCCACTGCCGGAGCCCGAAGAGGATCAGGAGCAATCCCAGCACCACTCTGGCCCAGGCGACCCAAGCATGCCCCTCCGCGGGACGCTGAACGAAGGAAGCCAGCACGGCGCACGAGCCCGCAGGCACGACGATCCCGATGACCCAGCCGGTCAGGAAGGCACTGCTGGCCGCTCGGGGCCGGGGGGTGAACTGCATGAAGAGAGCGGGGATGAGGGTGAACGGCGACAAAGCGATTACCGTCGCGAAGAACACGACCTCACCAAATGCCACGGGCACCGCCTTCTGCCGCCTTCGTCGTTCGTGCGTGTACGAACGCCGCCTTGTCCTGTGTGTGCCCACCTGCGCGGGTCGGGGGCTCCGGACGGGAGCCAGGGCGGTTCCCCGAGGATGTCACACGGCTCGGTGGATCCGGCGGCATCGACGGCCCGTGGATTTCCCGGGTTCCCCGGCGTGCGTCGGGGCCGCTGCGCCCCGGCTCTCGAACTGCGCGACAGCCCGTGCCGCGGCGTTCCCCGTGCGCGCAGGCGGTGATTGGCGTCGGCATCCATGGTGGAACGACGTCACAACGCGACGCTGCGTTCGCCGGCTCCTTCGGCGACTGCCACTGCTCAGCAGTCAACCCGTAGCTGTTTGGCCGGATTTGCCGCTACGCATCCGTGCTCGATCGCATATTTTCGCACCTCACCCACCAGATTCGCACTTTGCTCACCACGGGGGCGGACTGTACATGGCAGATACGAAGGGCATCCCGGACGCCAGTGATGTGGTTGACCTCGCAGGTCTCGGCGATGACTTCACCCGCGACCCGTACCCGGTCTACGCGGCGTTGCGCGCCCAGGGCCCGGTGCACCGCGTACGGATGCCCGAGGGAGCGGACGCGTGGCTCGTCGTGGGTCACGAGGCGGGGCGCGCCGCGCTGGCGGATCAGAGCCTGTCCAAGGACTGGTCGAACGCCTCCCCGGACCTCGGTCTGCCGAACATAGCTGCCGGCCGCCACATGCTGAACTCCGATCCGCCGCACCACACCCGGCTGCGCAAGCTGGTCGCGAAGGAGTTCACCCCTGCGCGTGTGCGGGCCCTCGAGCCACGGGTGCAGGAAATCACCGATGGACTTCTGGACGCAGCGCTCGCCGGACCCGGCGGCCGGGCCGACCTGGTCGAAGCGCTGTCCTTCCCGCTGCCCATCGCCGTGATCTGCGAGCTCATCGGCGTTCCGTCCCTGGACCGCGAGGCGTTCCGGGAATGGTCCAACACCGCCCTGACCTCCCGGGACCCGGACGAGCGAGTCGCCACGGCGGCCGCCGCGAGCGAGTACATCGCCGGGTTGATCGCCCGCAAGCAGCGGGAACCGCAGGACGACCTGCTGAGCGCACTCATCCGCGTCACCGACGAGGACGGCGACCGGCTGTCGGCCGGTGAACTGCTGGGCACCGTCTGGCTGCTCCTGGTGGCGGGTCACGAGACCACAGTCAACCTCATCTCCAACGGCGTCCTGGCACTGCTGACCCACCCCGAGCAGCTCGCGGCCCTGCGCGCCGACCCCTCACTGCTGGAGAACGCGGTCGAGGAGATGCTGCGCTACGACGGGCCGGTGGAGACCACGACTTACCGTTTCACCACCAAACCGGTCGACATCGGGGGCACGGTCGTACCGGGCGGCGGGGAACTGGTACTGGTGGCTCTGGCCGATGCCGACCGAGACTCCGCGCGCTTCCCCGGCGCCGAGCGCTTCGACGTCCGTCGAGATGCGCGCGGCCACCTGGCCTTCGGCCACGGCATCCACTACTGCCTGGGTGCGCCGCTGGCACGTCTGGAGGGGCGGGTCGCGATCGGCACCCTGCTGCGACGCTGCCCCGGCCTCGCACTCGACGCCGATCCCGCCACCATCACCTGGCGGGGCGGCATGCTCATCAGGGGACCGGAGCGGCTGCCCGTCCGGCTGCGGTGACAACTGGGCGGCCGACTTTGGATCACGTTGGGCTCTTACGGGTGCGCAAGCCTTCCAGGAGCGCGGTCAGATAGCGGCGAGCCGTCTCGGTGCGGCCGGCGGGAACGCTGTGGACGTTCGCGGCGTAGGCGATTCCACACATGAGCGGGACCAGGTCGTCGGAGGTCAGGTCGGCGCGCACAACCCCGGCGTCGTGAGCCCGTTCGAGCAACTGTCCGCCGACCGACCGTAGGGTCCGCTTCAGTTCGGTGGTGTGCGGAAGCGCGTCCGTGGGCGCGGCGGTGACCGTGGACAGGGAAGCGTCGGTGACCTGCGCTTCGATGGTGTGGGTCAGGAAACCGGAGAGGGCGCGCCAGGGATCGTCATCGGCCAGCGCCTGTTCGCCGTGGGTGGCGAGCGCCTCCAGTGAGGGTGTGGCGACGGTCTCCAGGAGCGCCTCGGCGGTGGGGAAGTGGCGGTAGACGGTGCCAACGCCCAGTCGGGCGCGGCGGGCGACATCGTTGAGCTGCAGCGGTGTGCCTTCGTCCACGAGAGCGCGGGCCACAGCGACGATCCGTTCCCAGTTGCGGGCGGCGTCCTTGCGTAGTGGGGCGGTCGTCATGGGAGAAGCCTATATGGATAGTTCATCCGCCTGAGGAGCCGCTGAGAAGCCGGTCCGCGTTGCGGTCATGCCGACCGGCTTCGGATCTCGTCACCCCGCCGTGCGTGGCGCGAGGCGCTCACTGAGGTGGCGGACGGCTTCGGCGATGCGGGGATCCGTTGCCGAACGGAAGGGGGCGACCGGATGCGCCTGGGGTCCGATGACGACGCCGGTCCGGCCGCTCAGTGAGCCGTCGGTCGCGGCGAAGATCGAGGGCTTGGCCGCCACGGACGCCGGGCCTGAGGTTGAGCGTTCGAACTTCCGCCGGACCAGCGGCCAGAACAGCCGCAGCCCCGGCGAGACGATCTTCGGATCGCGCATGGTGCCGTTGGTCATGTCGGTCGCGGCGCCGCCGGGGTCTGCTGCGAAGACCGAGATGCCCGTGCCGCTGAGCCGGCCGGCGAGCTCCAGTGTGTAGGTGAGGTTGGCGAGCTTGGCGCGGCCGTACCAGTGGAAGCCGTAGTAGCCGCCGGGCGGCTCGACGTCGTCGAAGACGCGCTTGGCGACGCCGATCGCGCCCGAGGTGACGTTCACGATCCGGCTCGGCTCACCGGCTCGCAGCGTGGGCAGCAGCAATTCGGTCAGCAGGTACGGCGAGAGGTGGTTGACGGCGAACGTGGCCTCGATCCCGTCGACCGAGTCCTGCCGGTCCGGGAACATCGCCCCGACGTTGTTGACCAGCACGGTCAGCGGACCGGTGGCGGCGATCCGGTCGGCGAGCGCGCGGACCGCGTCGAGTGAGGCGAGGTCGGCGGCCAGGAACCGGGCGGGATGCGCCGGTGCCGTGGCGTTGATCCGTTCGATCGCGCGGGCACCGCGCTCGGCGTTGCGTCCGACCACGGTGACCGCAAGGCCTGCCGCGGCCAGCCCCAAGGCGGTCTCCAGCCCGATTCCCGCTGTCCCTGCCGTGACCACCGCTGTCCGCTTCATCGCACGACCCGTTCCGTGTATGTGGATAAGTTATCCGGTTGACGTCACCATAGCAGATCCGGATGATCTATCCGGTTTGAGTTCGGGGTTGGGGTTGGGGTTGGGGCTGGGCGAGCCGGAGATCGCAACCGTCAAGATCCCCTGCACCACATGGCGGGACGCCGACGTCCCGCCCCCGGACTGCGGCGTGTTGGGCATCCGCGCCGGCGCTTCTGAGTACGCGTACTCAGGTCTCGGCGGATATCGGCGGCGAGAGTGGGGGCAACCCGACGACTGGAGGCGATCGTGCCCATACCCCGCAGAATCAGCCGACCCGCCGCCTTCCGAACGGGCAGGGTCCGGGCCGTCGCCGCTGCTCTCGCCGGCGCGGCCGCCGTCGTGGCACTCACCGGATGTTCCTTCGAGTACGAGGAGGACATCTGCAGCAGCGGCGAGTACCCCGTCCTGACAGTGAACGGCACCGGTTCGGCGTGCGTCTCGGACGGTAAAGAGCCCCCGGCGGGATTCACGCGATACCCGGAGGGCAAGGTGCCGCAGCAGGTCGACGACGAGTGGGACGTCTACTGGCGTACCCACACGCTCGACAAGGACGGCAACGTCATCGACGCGCCGGACGCGGGCTGACGGGGATCGACGCTGAGGTGACGGCAGCTCAGCTCAAGGACGATTGCCACTGCAGGGCCAAGGGCCACTGCCGCCGACGCCGTGACGCACGGCACTGTCGCGTCAGCTGCTCCCGGGTGCTTCGGTGAGTACCGGGTCAGGCTGGTGCGGGATGTCGGCGCTCTCCATACGGATGCGGGGCAGCCGACGACCGAGCCACTGGGGCAGCCACCAATTCGCCCGCCCCATCAGAGCCATGGCGGCAGGCACGATCAGCATCCTCACGATCGTCGCGTCGAGCATGATCGCGGTTGCCAGGCCCAGGCCCATCATCTTGGCGAGCGGTGAGGGATTGGCGACGAAGCCGAGGAACACCACCATCATGATCAGTGCGGCGGAGGTGATCACACGGCCCGTGGCCGCCATGCCGCGCGCCACCGACTCGGCGTTGTCGCCGATCGCGTCGTACTCCTCACGGACGCGCGAGAGCAGGAACACCTCGTAGTCCATCGACAGGCCGAAGAGGACCGCGAAGAAGATCGTCGGCAGGGGCGAGACGATCGGGAAGGTGTTCTCCAGGCCGAACAGGTCCTTGAGCCAGCCCCACTGGAACACCGCGACCACGACTCCGTAGGCACCGCCGATCGACAGCAGGTTCACCACGGCGGCCTTCAGCGGTACCACGATGGAGCGGAACACCAGCATCAGCAGCAGGAAGGACACCGCCAGGATCGCGCCGATGAAGACCGGCAGGGTGTCGGAGAGTTGCTTGGTGAGGTCCTCGGTCATGGCGGTCAGGCCGGACACGGCGACGTTGTCGGGGACGAGGTCGCGGACGCGCTGGAGGGTCTCGGAGGTCTCGGCGTCGGCGGGGGCGGTGGTGGGCAGCGTGGTCAGCACCACGGTGTCCCCGGCGGGCGACGTCCGGGGCTCGCCGACCATGGCGATGCCGGGGTCGGCTGCGATGCGCCGGGACAGCGCGGGGATGGTACGCGCGTCCGCACCGGGGCTGCGCAGATCGGCGACGATCAGCAGCGGCGCGTTGAAGCCCGGGCCGAAGCCCTCCGCCAGGAGGTCGTAGGCGCGACGGTGGGTGGTGGTGGGCGAGTCGTTGCCCGCGTCGGGGAAGCCCGTCTCCATGCGCCACGCCGGAGCGGCCAGCGTGAGGAGCGCCGTCGTGGCAACGATCAGGTACGGCCATGGCCGCCCCGACACGCGGTGGGCGAAGCGCCACCATGCCGAGTCCTCAGCCCGCTTCACACTGACAGTCCGCTTCTCACGGCCGGCCCGCTTCTTACGGCCGGTCCACTTCACACGGCCGGTCCACTTCACACGGCGCCGGCCCACGCGGCGTCCGGTGTCGATGCGCTCGCCCAGGAGCGACAGCAACGCCGGCAGCAGCGTGAGCGCGGTCGCCACGGCGAAGAGCACGACCAGCGAGGTGCTCAGGCCGATCGAGATCAGGAAGCCCACACCGGTGAGCGCGAGGGCGGCCATCGCCACGACGACGGTGCCGCCGGCGAACAGTACGGCTGCGCCCGACGATCCCATCGCGTTCGCCAGCGCGTTGGGGTCGTCCTGCCCGGCGGAACGGTTCTCGCGGTAGCGGGCCACGATGAACAGGGCGTAGTCGATCCCCACACCCAGGCCGATCATCGCGCCGATCGTCGGCGCCGCGGTGGAGACCTCCATGGTGTTGGCGAGCAGCATGATGCCGCCCAGACCCGCGGCGACCGCCACCAGAGCGAGAGCGATCGGGACCAGTGCGGCCACGACGGTGCCGAACGCGACGACCAGCACGACCAGCGCGGCCAGCAAACCACCTGCCTCCGCACCCGTCGTCTCCGTCTCGGCGTTGATGAAGACGGCATCACCGCCCAGCTCGGCAACGACGCCGTCGCCGCGCGCAGGCTCGATCGCATGGGCCAGGGCCTCGAGTTGCCCGGGATCCACGTCCATCGCGGACACGTCGAAAGCGATCTCGGCGAAGCCGGTACGCCCGTCGGACGACACGGTGCCGGCGGTGAAGGGATCGGTCACCGCGGCGACGTGCTCCACGTCGGCGATCCGGGCGACCGCCGTGTCGACGGCCGCCTGGTGGAGCTCGAGTCGCTCCCCCTCGGGCACGGCGAACACCGCCATGGCGCTGCCGCGTGACGCTTCGGGGAATCGCTCTTCGAGAAGCTCCATCGCCTCCTCGCTCTGACTGCCGGGAGCGACGAGATCGTCGACGAAGGAGCCCCCGACCGTGCCGGCCAGGGGCAGCACAAGGAGAAGGGCGATCGCCCAGGTGGTGATCGTGACCCATGGCCGGCGGGCGCTCGCTGCGCCGATGCGACGGGTGAATCGATTCATGGATGCGCGCTCCTGTGAGACGGCTGCCACCCGTGCGTCTTGGGCACATCGAGGGCAGGAGAGGTGAGCGGCTCCATCGTCGGCGCCGGCAACGGCGCTGTCCCCCGCCGCCGGACGGGTTCGGCGCTCCCGCGGGGAGCGGGGCGAACGAGGGGGCGCCTCCCCCTGGAGGGGGAAGCCGGTGTCCGCCTGCAGGCGGGTGACTGTTGCTCCGACCTGGAAATAGGATGGCCCGCCTGGCGCAGCTGATGGCCTGCGCCGGGGCACCGACGGCTTTCCTGGAGCGAAGATGAACCGCACGGCGCCGCCCTCCGAGACCGCGGGCCGCCGCGTGCCGGGCAGGTTCCGCGGCCCGTTCGCCCGCTGGCCGCGGGTCGCGGACGCCGCCCTCGCGATCGCCGTGTTGTTGATGACGGTGTTCTTGGTGGAGGGACCGGGCGACACGGTCGTCGTCCGCTCGGTCACCGACATCCCGGTCCTTGCCCTGCTGGTCTTCGCGGTGGCCGCCGCGGCGCTCCAACGGCGCCGCCGCCGACCCGACGCGGTCCTGGGTGTGGTGATCGCCGCCTGGGCCCTGACGCTGGGCAGCGGCTACTCCGATCTGGGAGGGTTCGCGCTCATCGCGCTGTACAGCGCCGGGAAGTACGCCGCAGACGCCTGGCGGGGGCGCCTCGGCGTCGTGGCGGCCGTCGCCGTCCTCACCGTCGACGGACTCCTCGACCCCGTCCCCTGGGGGGAGATCGGCTTCGGGGCCCTGGTCATGTTCGGCGTCTGGTACGTCGGTCGACGACTGCGGCTGCGCGCCGAGCGGGCCGAGCAGCTCCGCCGGGAGCAGGCCGCCGAGGCACGGCGGATCGTCGCTGAGGAGCGCACCCACATCGCTCGTGAACTGCACGACGTGGTCGCCCACAGGGTGAGCATGATGACGGTGCAGGCCGGTGCGGCCCGGGTGGTGGCCGCCGACGATCCCCAGGGTGCTGTGGAAGCGATGGCAGCGGTGGAGGAGGCAGGGCGCCAGGCGCTGGACGAGTTGCGGCACTTGCTGGGAGTGCTGCGGCCGGAGGCGGAGCGCGAAGGGCTCGGGCCCCAGCCCCGCCTGGCCGATCTGCCCCGGCTCGTGGAGCAGGTCCGGGAGGCCGGTCTGGAGGTCTCCGTGACCGACAGTGTTCGGGCTCCCCTTCCGGCCCGCGTGGAGCTGTCGGCGTACCGCATCGTCCAGGAGGCTCTGACCAACGTGCTCAAGCACAGCGGACCGCGGACACGCACCGAAGTGCGCCTGAGCAGCGGGACGGGCGGCATCACCGTCGAGGTCGTCGACGACGGCCACGGTGCCGCCGCCCAGTCCATTCCCGGCGCGGCCCGCGGAAACGCGGCAGGCCACGGGATCGTCGGTATGCGGGAGAGGGCGATTCTGCTGGGCGGCAGCCTCGAAGCGGGTCCGCGTCCCGGTGGCGGATTCCGGGTGGCAGCTCATCTGCCCACGGGGGAGGAGCCCGCGTGAGCATCCGTGTCGTCGTCGTCGACGACCAGGCGCTGGTCCGCAGAGGCTTCGCCATGATTCTGCGGATCAACGACGACATCGAGGTCGTGGCCGAGGCCGGGACCGGGCGCGAGGCGATCGAGGCAGCGCGCCGGCATCGTCCTGACGTGATTCTCATGGACATCCGCATGCCCGAGATGGACGGCCTCGAGGCCACCTCCCGGATTCTGGAGGAGGCCGACTGGGTCGTCCGGGTGGTGATCCTGACCACGTTCGACCCGGACGAGTACGTCTACGAGGCACTGCGCGCCGGCGCCAGCGCCTTCGTGCTCAAGGACATCCCTCCGGAACAACTCGCCACCGCTGTGTGCACCGTGGCCGAGGGCGGGGCGCTGCTGGCGCCCTCGATCACTCGGCGCCTCATCGACCAGTTCGCAGGGCGCCGCACCGTCAACACGGCGGTCGCGGGCCGCCTGGGACGGCTCACCGACCGGGAGCGCGAGATTCTGGTGGCTGTCGCTCGGGGGGCCAGCAATTCGGAGATCGCCGAGGAGCTCGTCATCGGGACCGCCACCGTCAAGTCGCACGTGTCGAGCATCCTCACCAAGCTCGGTCTGCGCGATCGCATCCAGATCGTGATCTTCGCGTACGAGAGCGGACTCGTCGAGGCCGGCGACCACGACGTCGGTCACTGACGGGGGCGCTCCCTCGAAGATCGTTGGTGTACCGGCGACGACAGTCGGCCCGGCCCGGCGACAGTCCGAGCCCGGTGCCCGTCCGGGCCCGGCGACGGTCCGGGCCCGGTGCCCGGAGTTTCGTACGGCTTTGCTGGTCAGCCTCTTGTCGCGGCCGCCGTTGCCTGGTCTTGTGTACCGCGGGCGATCACGAACAGGTCCGCCGGCGGGCCGAAAGACATGCATCCCGCGCGATTCGAGGGTGATGAGGAGAAGCGTGGAACCAATGGCCGGGCAGGACGCACGAGGCACTCTGCCCGGCGGACTCGCCGACGCGATACGCGACACCGCCGAGGACATCGCCACGCTGCTGCGCGGGCTCGCGGACACAGCCGTTCCGGTACCCCGCTCGGAGTGGACCGTCGGGGAGGCGGCGGCGCACCTGGCCCAGGCCAACGAGCTGATGGCCGACATCGCGGCGGGGCGCGAGCGCAGCTACGGGGACGGTACGCCGCAGAGCCTGGCGGCGGCCAATGCGCGTGCGCTGGCCGACTTCGACGAGCGTGCGGCCGATCCGCTGGCCGAGATGATCGTGCAGCATGCCGCCGCCTTTCTGAAGGCTGCCGACGAGGGCACGGCGCAGGGCACCGTGACGACGCCGCTGGGCCCGATGGACGTCGCCACGCTGGGCTCGTACCTGCTGACGCACATGCTGGGCCACGGCTACGACCTCGCCCGCGCCCTGGGCCGGCCGCACATGATCGACCGTGCCCGTGTCGAGCTGACGCTGCCCTTCCTCATCGTGGCCATGCCGCGGGTCGTCGATGCCGCTGCCGCACGTCGGCTGAACGCCCGGTTCGCCATCCGCCTGTGGGGCGGGGCCCGCTTCGGCGTCACGCTCACCGACGGCGCGGTGTCCGCCGGCCCGCAGCCGCCGGACCGCCCGGACTGCACGATCCTCACCGAGCCGGTCACGTTCCTGCTGATGGCGCTCGGCCGCTGCGAGCCCTGGGGCGCCATCGCCCGGGGCCGCGCACTCTCCTGGGGCCGCAAACCCTGGCTCGCTCCCCGCTTCCCGGCGCTCTTCGTGGCGCCGTAACCCGACATCCGTATCCGTATCCGTATCCGTATCTGTATCCGCGTCCGCATGCGCAGGCGGACGCGGACGCGGATACAGGCAGTGCGGTGGCGCTCCGTAGGCTCCGGACGGAGAACGCTTCCCGTGAGGCGATCGCCGCCGCTACCGTCGCGGCATGCCACCTGTCACTCTCCTCGTCGTCGGCGCCGGCGACCGTGGTACCGGGTACGCACGATGGGCACTTCAGCACCCTGAGCGCGCGAGGGTCGTGGCCGTCGCCGAGCCCCGCGACGTACGCCGGACCAGGTTCGCGCAAGCGCACGGCATCGCGCCGCAGTACGCGGCGGCCGACTGGAAGGAGCTCCTCGGCCGCGGCAGGATCGCCGACGCAGTGCTGATCTGCACCCCCGACCGTCTGCACGTGGAGCCCGCAGTGGCCTTCGCCGCCCTCGGGTACCACATCATGCTGGAGAAGCCCATGGCCCTGGACGAGAGCTCCTGCAGGGAGATCGTCGAGGCGGTGGAACAGGCCGGAGTCATGCTCGCCGTGGGACACGTGCTGCGCTACACCCCGTACACCCGCGCCCTGAAGCGGATCGTCGACTCCGGCCGGCTCGGCAGGATCATGAGCGTCCAGCACCTGGAACCGGTCGGCTTCTGGCATCAGGCGCACTCCTTCGTACGCGGCAACTGGCGCCGCAGCGACGAGTCGACGTCGATGCTCATGGCGAAGTCGTGCCATGACCTGGACTGGCTGCAGTACGTTCTCGGACGGCCGCCGGCCCGGGTGGCCAGCTTCGGCGGGCTGTCCCACTTCACCCCGGCCAACCGGCCCGCAGGCGCCGCGGACCGCTGCCTCGACTGCACCGTCGAGACCTCCTGCCCGTACTCCGCCAAACGCCTCTACGGCGGCATGCTCGACCGTCGTGAACACCACTGGCCGCTGACCGTCGTCGTCGACGACTGCACCCCCGGGGCACTCGAACAGGCCCTGCGCACCGGCCCGTACGGCCGCTGCGTGTACGCGTGCGACAACGACGTCGTCGACCACCAGGTGGTGTCCATGGAGTTCCCCGGTGGCACGACCGCCACCTTCACCATGACCGCGTTCACCGAACACGCCAACCGCCGCACCCGTATCTTCGGCACCCACGGCGAACTGGCCGGCGACGGCGCGACGCTGCGGGTCTACGACTTCCTCAGCCGCAGCGAGGAGGTCATCACCCCCGACGCATACGGGGCGATGAGCGCCGGCGGTGGCCACGGCGGTGGGGACGCCGGCCTGATGGACGCCTTCGTCGAAGCCGTGGCCACCGGCAATCCGGATCCGATCACGTCCGGTCCGCGGGACTCCCTGGCCGGCCACCTCGCCGTCCTCGCCGCGGAACGCGCACGGCACCGCGGCACGGTCGAGTCCGTCCCCGAGCTCTCGGACACCGCCGGGACGCCGTCCCAGATGTGACGATCTTGCGGTCCGATGCGCTGGAACAATCGTGACCCGCATATCCCTGCGTTCCTGGCTGCTGCTCTCCGTTCCCGTCGTGACCCTCCTGGTGCTCGTGGTGCTGCTGATGAATCCGTCGGCGACGACCCTGTGGCGCCCCGAGTCCGCCGCGGCCGAGCCGCCGAGGGACGTCCCGCTCCCGGGCGGCGGTACGGCCCAGCTGTCGAAGTGCGGGCTGGACGACGGCCCCAGGCCGCGGCCGCTGGGGGAGGGCGAGCGGGACGACGACCCCCAGTTGGTGCTCACCGGCTGGGCCGTCGAGGACCCCGGCCCGAAGCTGCGGGGCAGGCCCACCTTCACCGTCCATGTGAATGTCCGGACCGGCGAGCGGCCCCTGCTGCTCGACGCACCGGTGGCCAAGGGCCGGGTCACGCTCGACCTCTACGGCCCGCACGGTGAAGGCCGTCGCGCCAGCGCCCGCGGACTCTCCGCGACGGTCGTCGACGGCGGTTACCCGGGCAAGCCTGTCGGCGTCCCGCCGTCCGGCAGCTACCGGGTCGCTCCCGGCGAGGAGCTGCTCCTCGACGTGGACGTGCCCGCCGGGGCTGTCTGTCCGGGTCGCACCATGGCGGACGTGATCTCCTGCACGCCCGAGCACACCAACGACGCCGCGGACTGCCCGGTGGTGACCCTCACGCTCTCCGACCCGGCGATCCGCGCGTACCGCGCCGCGCAGGCGGGTGCGGATGACGCCAGGCAGTGGAGCGACCGGCTCGTCGCGGTCTTCCTCGAGCCGGACGTCCGGGACACGTGAGCGCGCTCCGTCACAGCCCGTCGACCAGCCCGTCGACCAGCTCCGCGAGCGCGGTGGCGAGTCCGGCGATCCCGGGACCCGCCGGGCCTCCCGGCTCCTCCATGTAGACATCCCGGCGGATCTCGATCATCAGCGCGCTGACGCGTGGGTCGTTGCCGTAGAACTCCAGCGGGACGTACGTGCCCGCGAAGGGGCTGTTGAGGCCGGTCCCGCCGAAGCCCGCGAACGCCTTCTCCGCGAGGGAGAGAAGACCGGCCGGGGTGTGGAAGGGGTCGGTCCCGAGACAGATCGGCGGTCGTGGGCCCTCGCCGTGGAGCTCGTACGGCAACGGCGCCGTCGGGTACGAGTGGACGTCGACGACGACGGCTCGTCCGGCAGCCTCCAGCCGGCCGGCCACCGCGGCCGTCATCGCCTCCGCGTACGGATGGAAGTAGCGGTCGATCAGCGGCCGGGGGTCCAGGTCCGCCGGGCGGAGCTGTTCCCTGTGCGTGGTCCGCGTGTACACGGCGCCCATACCGGCCGCCAGCATCTCCTCCCGCTCGTCCGGGAACCGCTCGGGGTCGACCACCAGCCGCGAGAGTCCGTTGACGAACCGCCACGGCCTGACCCGCGCGGCATCGGCCGCGGCGGCCGCCAGCTCCGCGGTATGGGCATCGGTGATGTGGTCGAGTTCGCGTTGCAGAGCATGGTCGTCCAGCACGATGCCGCCCCGCACCGACCCGGGTATCACCCGGGAGGAATGCGGGACATGCAGGATCACCGGGGAGTCGCCGGAGCCGGGGAGGAGACGGAAGGAAGGCGTTGTGTCGGTCATGTGCCTCTCTTTGCTGTTCTTCGCTGCTCTTTGCTGTCGCAGTGCGTGGAACGACCCTACCCGCGACCATTGACAGTCTGACGACGCGTCAGGAACGTGGAGCGCATGACGACGATGCGCGCGCGTCTCCTCGGTGTCCTTGCCCTTGTCCTTGTTTTCGTCATGGCGCCCCTCGCCGGAACCGGGACACCGTCCGCCGCAGTTCCCGTGCCGGGCCCTCTCTGGTTCGACGAGCGGGCCGCCGCCTCCTTCACGGTCCAGGACGGCCGCTTCGTCGACGGACTCGGCCGTGAGGTCGTCCTGCGCGGATACAACGTCTCGGGGGAGACCAAACTCGAGGAGAACGGCGGACTGCCCTTCGCGTCCGTCGCAGACGCCGAGAAGTCCGCTGCCGCGCTGCGCGTGCTCGGAGGCGGGAACGCCGTGCGCTTCCTGCTGTCGTGGGCGCACGCCGAACCCGTACGCGGCCACGTCGATCACGCCTATCTCGCCGCCGCCACCGCCCAGATGCGGGCCTTCCTCCGGGCCGGTGTCCGCGTCTACCCGGACTTCCACCAGGACCTCTTCTCCCGGTACCTGTTCGACCAAGGCAGCTGGTACACCGGTGACGGAGCCCCCAAGTGGGTGGTGGACTCCGGTGGCTACCCGCGCGAGTTCTGCGGGATCTGCTTGTTCTGGGGACAGAACATCACCCAGAACCAGGCCGTGACGCGGGCGACGTACGACTTCTGGCACAACCAGGGCGGTATCCAGGACGCGTTCCTCACGACGGCGCAGACCACCATGGCCTACGTCGCCGAGCACCTCACCGCAGCGGAGTTCGCGGGCGTCGTCGGCTTCGACCCGTACAACGAGCCGCACGCGGGCTCGTACGACCCCGGTCAGACCAGCCGTGCCTGGGAGCGTGACGTCCTCTGGCCCTTCTACGAGAAGTTCCGCGCCCGCATGGACGCGGCAGGGTGGCGTGACAAGCCCGCATTCGTGGAGCCGAACCTCTTCTGGAACGCCAACCTGGACTTCCAGAAACAGGAGGGCGGACTCCTCGACGCCGGACGGCTCGGTCCGCGCCATGTCTTCAACACCCACTTCTACGACCAGAAGGCGATCTCCGGCGTCTTCATGTGGGGCAAGGCGAAGGACGGCCAGTACGCGGGCGACTTCGGCGCCGTCCGCGACCGTGCTGCCAGTGCGGGAACGGCGGCCGTCGTCAGCGAGTTCGGACACCCGCTCAGCGGCACGGTCTCCGACAAGGCCCCGACCGTGGGCAAGGCGATGTACCAGGCCCTCGACTCCCGGCTGCCCGGCGCGACCTGGTGGTCTCGCCCCCAGGACTCGGGCCCTGTCCTGTCCGGCACACAGTGGCAGTGGGACATCTACAACGACCGCCACCACGAACTCATGAACGACAACCCCGACAAGGTCCTCAGCGCGGGCGACGCCTGGAACGACGAGGACCTGTCGGCGGTCCGTCTCGACGACACGGGCGCGCCGGTGCTCCGCCAGGACGCCCGCCTGCTGGACCGCCTCTACCCGAGTGCCACCGCGGGACGCGTATTCGCCTTCACGTACGAGGACCGTTCCCGCGACGGTTCCACCACTCTCACCTGGAACCTGGTGCCGTCGTCCCTGCCGCGCGTCCGCGAGCTCGTCGGCGACGGTCAGTACGGCCTCCTGCTGTGGCGTTCGGACGGTACGTCGGTTCCCACGGACCTGCACCTCCCGGCCTCCTTCGCGACGTCGCGTACGACGGTCGTCTCCGACCTGGGCTCGGTGCACGCACCTCCGTCGTACGACGGCAGTACCCCGATCGCAGCGGCTCCCGAGCCGGGCGGGACCGGCAGCCGCCGCCTCCTGCTCACCGCGCCGGACGCCGACGGCCTGCACTACGCTCTGATCACCAGCGGGGCGACGGCCCCCTCCGGCGACCTGCTGCGTGGCGCGCGCGAGGAACTGGCGGAGTGGGCGGCGGGACGCGGCTGAGGGCCGCTCGGGCCCAGCGGACGGGTGCGGCCGGCCTTCGGGGCCACGCGGGACGTCGTCCTTGTGGAAGGCACCTCCACCACGGTTGAGGTCGCGGTGAGGCGTCGACAGCCTTGTTGAACGGTCGTCTGCGGCCGGCTGGGAACGACGCCACCAGCGGCGCGTGCGGGACGGTGAGGCCCGCGACACCTGACCCGTGATGGCTTCGCGGGCCGCCGTGGCCGGCTGCGGGTCGTCGTACTCACGCGAGACGACTCGATCCGGCCGCTCGTGGTGCGTGGACCGGGTGAGCCGGATGCTCTGCCGGCCGGGCGGCGCGTTGCGCGCAGCCCGGCGCGGGGTTCGGACATCCTCCTGTGACCATGGGGATGCTCCTCCTGGCCGTCGCCGTGCTCGCGGCCACGAACGCGCTCGTCAACCGGCTCGGGCCCGAGCTGTACGTGCCCGTATGCGTGATGGCGGCCGCCGCGCTCGTGCTGATCGCCCGGCTGGCCGGCCTCACCTGGGACGAGCTGGGGCTCGGCCGTTCCTCGGCCCGGCGGGGCCTGCGCTGGGGGCTCGTTCTGGTCGGGGCCGTCCTTCTCGTCTACGCGGTCGCGCTGGCCCTTCCGTTCACCCGCGAGGCATTCCAGGACGAGCGGGCGGCGGAGCTGACGGCCGGGCAGTTGCTGTTCCGCGTCCTGGTGCGGGTACCGCTCGGGACCGTGCTGCTGGAGGAGATCGCGTTCCGGGGCGTCCTGTGGGCCATGATGCGGCGGCAATGGGGCGCCGCATGGGCCACCGCCATCTCCTCGGTGCTGTTCGGGCTGTGGCACATCCAGCCCTCCCGCGGGCTCACCCGCTCGAACGCCGCCGCCGAGGCGGTCTTCGGTACGGGACCGGCCGGGATCGCGCTGTCGGTGACGGCAGCGGTCGTGGGCACCACGCTCGCGGGTGTGGTGTTCTGCGAACTGCGTCGCCGGTCCGGGAGCCTGATCCCCCCGATGGCGCTGCACTGCGCCCTCAACAGCGCGGGCTATGCACTGGCGTGGGCGGCCGGCCGCTGGTGGAGTAGCTGACCGCCGCGCCGTCCGGATCCTCAGATCCTGCTGCCCGAGGCGGTGTCGCTCGACAGACGCTGGGCCAGGTGGAAGATGACCGCGCCTTCTGCTCGTCACAGAAGCCGGGTGACCGGACCGCGGTGTCGCTTTCCGCGAGCCGCGCCGCCCGCCCCGGGTCACGAGCCCCGGGGCGGGCGACGCAGTGCGAGGTCAGGCGCCCGTCGGTACGTGCGCCGGGCGGCCGTTGCCGCGGCTGAGGCGGTAGCCCCAGATACCCGCCAGGGCGGCGAGCACCGCGCCCCCCGCCGTCCACAGGATGCGGGACGACCACCGGCCGGAGGCCCAGCCGCCATCCGGCTGGATCTCGGGGCCCGACGCGGGAACCAGCGGTGCGGCGAGGGTGCCGTCCACTGCGGCGGCGCCTCCGGAGTCTGCCGCCGTGACCTCCACCGAGGTGTCGACGGGCTCGCCGAGGTCCTCGGCCGGCGCGTCGACGACGGTCAGGCGTACGTAGTACGCGCCGGGCAGAGGGTCGTTCGCCGCCGGCTCGGACCAGGCCCGGACCGTGCGCAGCGCGCAGGACAGCTCGACGGACGCGGCCTCGGCCGGGGCCGCCTTGGCGTCGCTGCCGTAGCGGCACGCCTGACGGCGCCGCAGCCCGTCGTACACGTCGAGCCGCCAGGTGTGGGCGCCGTGCCGGGCCGCGGACTCGGGCAGCTTCACCGTGGCCCGTACGGTGGCCTGCTGCCCGGCGTCGGCGGCGAACTGCCAGTAGAGGTAGTCACCGGTCGACGCCTGAGCCGTGGCCCGCTGTCCGGGGCGGACGACGGTGGCCGTACGGAAGGTCGTGCCTGCCTCGGTCGGCGCGGCGCTCTCCTCGGAGCCCTCACTCGGCGTGGGGGAGGCGGTGTCCGCGGCAGCGGTCCCGGGGAGCGAGAAGAGTGCGGCGGCCGCGAGCAGGGCGGCTGCGAAGGTACGTACGGTACGCATCAGTTGGTCCTCCAGACGGCGATGCGCCAGCGCGAGATCCAGCCCCACAGCAGACCGGCCGCGAAGCCCGCGAGCGTCAGCAGTCCGAGCAGCCACCAGCCGCGGCCGAGGCCGTAGAAGGCGACGTCGGACGCGTCGTGCGGGCCGTCCACCACATCGAGGGTCAGCTCGACGGGCAGACCGGGAGCGGTCTTGACCGAGGCCGGGGCGGAGAAGGAGTTGCTCACCCGAAGACAGACCGTCTCGGCCGCGGGCTCGTCCGTGTCCGTCCCGGCGTCCTCGGTCTCGGGCTTCGGATAGCGCAGTCCCGTCGAGATGACGTCGGTGCGTCCGTCACCGGCGGCCTCGCCGCGTACGATCTCCCGGCCGTGCTCGGTCGATGCGCGCAGCAGCACACCGTAGTCGCGGTTGACGGCGCGGTCGGCGGCGATGCTCACCGACGCGCGCAGCTCCTGCCCGGGCCGCAGGTCCACCCGGTACCAGCGGTGCTGGCCGAAGGTCTCGCGGTCGTTGTAGAGGCCGGCCTTCAGCTGCGGGGCGTCCTTGCAGCTGTCGCCGCCCTTCGTCGCGACCGGAGTGACGACCGGTTCGGCGGCGCGGTCGACCAATTGGCTGACCCGGTCGGACAGTTCCTCCTTGTGCTGCACGGAGGTGTACGTGCCGCCGGTGGCCTCGGCGATGCACATCAGCTGGGCACGCATCTTGGCGTTGGGGACCAGGCCGAGCGTGTCGATGGTGATGTTGATGCCCTTGGCCGCGATCTCGCGTGCGACCTCGCACGGGTCGAGCGGGGCGCAGGTGTCCTCGCCGTCCGTGATGAGCACGATCCGGCGGGTGGTGTGACCGCCTTCCAGGTCGTCGGCGGCGCCCAGCAGGGCGGGCCCGATCGGAGTCCAGCCGGTCGGTGCGAGCGTCGCCACCGCCGTCTTCGCCTCGGTCCGGTCGAGCTCGCCGACGGGGTAGAGCTGACGGGTGTCCTTGCAGCCCGTCTTCCGGTCCTTGCCGGGGTAGTCGGCGCCGAGCGTACGTATGCCGAGCCGGACCTCTTCCGGCACCGCGTCCAGTACCTCGTTGAAGGCCTGCTTGGCCGCGGACATCCGGGACTGTCCGTCGATGTCGCGTGCCCGCATCGAACCGCTGACGTCGAGGACGAGTTCGACCTTGGGCGGTTCCTTCGCGGCCGGTTCGTCGGCGGAGTCGCCCGAGTCGGCGAAGGCGGCGGCGGGGAGGAGGCCACCGGTCAACGTGACCAGCAGCGCGCCGCACAGGGCGGCTGCCAGTCGTTTTCTTGTGATCATCGGCGGATCATAGTGATCGCGGAGGGTGCTGCCCAATTCCGTGGGGACGTGCCGGGGCCGCAGGAGGCGGCGACCACTTCCGGCCGGCGTCCCGGCCGCCGAAGGTGGCCCCCGTCCCGAGCTGAACTCCGGTGAAGGCCACCGTCAGTCGGCAGCGCCCGGATCGAGAAGCACGCCCGGGTTGAGGATGCCGGCAGGGTCGAGCGCCTGCTTCACGGCCCGCAGTGCGTGGGCGAACGGCTCCGGGCGCTGGCGGTCGTATCCCGGACGGTGGTCGCGGCCGACCGCGTGATGGTGGGTGACGGTCGCGCCGTGGTCGGTGAGGATCTGCATGGCCGCGGACTTGATCTCGTCCCACATGGCGACTTCCTCGCCGCGCCGCCCCGGCGCGATGACGGTGAAGTACGGCGCGGGACCGTCCGGGTAGACATGGGTGAAGCGGCAGTTGATCGTGCCCGCGGTGCCCGTCACTTCCCTCACGACGTCTCCCAGTCGCCTGCGCACCGACTCGTACAGCTCCGGAGCACGGTCCCAGGTGCAGGCCGTCTCGAACGTCTCGGTGACCACGCTCATCCGCGCGAGCCCATCACGCAGGTACGGCATCCGCAGGAACGCCGAGCGCCAGGTGCCGGCGGCGTCCCCGGCCGTGTCCTCGGCGCCGGGGACGGCCGGCGTCGGTGAGCCGCCGTGGTCACGCGCGAGGGTGACGAGATCGGCGAGGCCCTCGCCGACGGGGAAGTGGGCCGACTCCACCCCGAGGACGAGCACGCTCTCGCCGTCCCGTGCGACAGCTGCCAGTGCGGCTTCTCCGGGGTCGAGCAACCGGCAGTTGGCCGGGTGCAGACCCGACTGCGCGATGGCGCGTACGGCGTTCATCGCATCGCCGAAGTCGCCGAACAGCACCGTGGCCGAGGCCTTGTGGAGCGGGCGGTCCTGGAGCCGCATCCAGGCCTCCGTGATCACGCCGAGCGTGCCCTCGGACCCCAGGAACAACCGGTCGGGGGAGGGGCCCGCTCCCGAACCGGGCAGCCGCAGCGACTCGTTGACCCCCACGGGTGTCACCACGCGCATCGACTCGACCAGGTCGTCGATGTGGGTGTACAGCGTGGCGTAGTGACCGCCGGCGCGAGTGGCCAGCCAGCCGCCCAGGGTGGAGAACTCGAAGCTCTGCGGGAAGTGGCGCAGAGTGAGTCCGTGCGGCCTCAGTTGTGCTTCGAGGCCGGGGCCCAGGGCGCCGGCCTGGATCCGGGCGGCTCGGCCGACACGGTCGATCTCCAGCACGCGGTCCAGGGAGGAGAGGTCCAGTGACACCACGCCTCTGTGCCGCGCCGCGCGGTACTCGACCCCGCCGACGACCGAACTGCCGGCTCCGTACGGCACGACGGCGACGTCCGCGTCCGTCGCCCAGTCGAGAACGTCGATCACGTCCTGCTCGGTGCGGGGGAAGGCGACCTGGTCGGGGGCGGCCGAGAGGTCTCCGTTCAGGGCCCGGACCACATCGCGGTACGCCTTGCCGTAGGTGTGCGAGGCCCGGTCCCGCGGCGCGGCCGACATCAACGGGGCGAGGGCCGTGGGCGGCTCGATGCGCACCTTGGGCAGTTCGAGGGCGGAGATGTCGGGCACCGGCAGCGGGGTCGCCGCCGCGCCCGGGACCAGTCCGCCGAGTGCGGTGCATTCGGCGTCGGGCAGCGCCTTGTCCGTCGCGCCCCAGCCCCACCAGGAGCGGTTCCGGGAGGAGTTGGCGCTGTAGCTGGAGCTGGAGTCGGAGCGGGACACGGGCGGAGTGCTGTCGACCACGAGATATGACCTCTCGGTAATTTACCTCTTGGTAAGTTACCGCAATGTATAGTCCCCGTCATGACCACTGCAAGTGCCTCGGCCACTCCGGATCCGGCCGGCGCCGCCGCATCGAGCGGATCCGGCGGTACGCAAGGAATCCAGGGCCGGAGCCGCGGCGCCGGAACCAAGGGCGTCCCGCGTGCCCGTCGCGAGGAGCAGATCGTGGCCGCGGCCCTGGAGGAGTTCGGACGGCACGGCCACGCCGCGGCGTCGATGGCCGCGATCGCCCGGCGCGTCGGGGTCACCAAGCCGATGCTGTACACGTACTTCGGTTCCAAGGACGGCCTCTATGCGGCCTGTCTCGAACACATCGGCCCCCGCCTTCTCGCGGCGATCAACGAGGCCATGTCATCGAGTCCGTCGGAGCGCCGGTTGCCCCACGCCGTCCTCACCGCGGTCTTCGAAACGCTGGAGGAACAGCGGCACGCCTGGTTCGTGCTGTACGACCGGACCCTGCCGCCCGGCTCCGAACCATGGCGCGCCGCCCACCGTCACCGCGAGGCCATCGACGACCTGGCTGCCTCCGGCACCGCGTCGCTGCTGCGTGGCCACGGCAATGACGACGTCCTTGACGCGGACGCCCTCAAGCATGTGTGGACGGGCACGGTCAGCGCCCTCGTCGGCTGGTGGGTCTCCCACCCCGACCTGTCCGCGCAGGACATGAGCGCGCGCTGTGCCCGTCTGCTCTCCGCCGTCCGCGACGATGGTTGAGACTGCCACCACGCGTTGTCGGGCAGCCCGCCGAGTTCGTCGCGGCGTGCGAAAGGTCCGCCGCTGAGCAGCGGCGGACCTGTATCTCGTAGCCGGGGCACCCCACGCTCGAGGCGAGCGGGACCCCGGTGTCATCTCACCAGTTGTCGTGGCCGTCCCAGCTTCCGTAGTCGTGATCGCCGTGATCGCCGTCGTGGCCGCCGCGGTCACTGGAGTATCCGGAGTTGCCGTAGTGCGAGTCCGCCGCGGCGGCCGTGCCGGCTCCGATCCCGGTGAACGCGAGGACGAGCGCGGCGAACACTGCGGCAACGAGGCGCCCGGTCCGGGACATGGTTGCGCTCATGATTCTTCCCTTCAGGGATGAGTGGGTTTCGCGGACCCGGAAGTCCCGGGCCCGGCGCGCATCCGGCCCACCTGGGGGCCGACGCGCGGGATGCACTCGCGACCCTGTCCGGCACCGGCACCGGCACCCGCCCACGCGCGGCAGAACTGACGCCGCCTCATGAGTATGGCGAGGAGGTACGGGTGGGATTCGGTACCGGGCTTTCGCAGCCTCGCCGACATGATGCGGCGGGCCACAGTTCCGCGACACCACCCCGCCGCCCGGGCCGCGGCGTTCGGTCACGGTCCCGACCGGTCTTCGAGGTGCCGAGCGGCCCTAATGATTGAACCCTCTACGAGTCACCTCGTGCCTTTCACGCTAGAACCGAGATAGTGACACGGTCAACAATTTAGGGCAAAATCCAGCAAAAGGGACGGGATGTGCATGTGCTGTCACGCACTGCAGAGCACCACGCGTAAACGAGCCGGGCCCGCACCTCAGGTCATCTGCCGCCGTACCAGCTCGTGCAGCCGCCCGCTCGTATCCGCCAGCAGCTCCGCCGGCGGCCCCACCTGCACCACCCGCCCCTCCGACATGACGACGACCCGATCCGCGTCCATCACCGTCGACAGCCGGTGGGCGATGACGACACGGGTGGCCCGCAGCGCCCGCGTGCTCTCGATCACCGTGCGCTGGGTCGCGTTGTCGAGCGCGCTCGTCGCCTCGTCGAAGAACAGGACGCGCGGCCGTCGTACGAGGGCCTGGGCGATCATCAGACGCTGTCGCTGTCCGCCGGAGATCGCGCCGCCGCCGGCGATCATGGTCTGCATGCCCATCGGCATGCGCCGGATGTCCTCGGCGAGCCCCGCCATCTCGGCGGCCTCCCACGCCTCCTCCTGCGTGAACGGCTCGGCGCCGCAGATGCAGTCCAGGATCGACCCGGTGAACGGCTGGGCGTTCTGCAGGACGACACCGCACTGGCGACGGACGGCCGCCTGGTCGAGTGCGGCGAGGTCCTGACCGTCGTAGAGCACGCTGCCCGAGGCGGGTTTGTCGAAGCCGATGAGCAGGCGGAGCAGGGTCGTCTTGCCGCAGCCGCTGGGACCGACGATCGCGACGAACTCGCCGGGCCGGACCGTGAGGGACACGTCGTCGAGGACGAGCGGGCCGTCGTCGGCGTAACGGAAGGACACCTTTCGGGCCTCGATCGCCCCGGACAGCTCTCCGGGCTGGGTGCTGGCGCCGCGTACCTCGGGCGCCTCTTCAAGAACCGGCTTGATCTGTTCGAACATCGGCAGGACGGCAGCGGCGGAGACGAGCGCTCCGGTCAGCTGTGTCACCGACGCCAGCATCATCGTCACGGCGGTGTGGAAGGTGAGGAACTCACCGGCCGTGAGGCTCCCGCGCGCCGGGCCCGCCAGCAACATGAACATGATGAGCGCGCAGAGCGGCAGATACACCGCGTCGAGGACCGTGGTCAGATTACGGATCCGGCCCGCCCGCCGCTGCAGCTCGCGGCTGCGCGCGAACTGCCGCGCCCACGCCGCGTACGCGAAGCTCTCCGCCGCCGCGACCCGCAGCTTGGGCAGCCCGCGAAGTGTCTGGAACGCCTGGTTGTTGAGCTTGTTGCCGAGCTCCACGAGCCGCCGCTGCCAGCGCAGCTGCCACAGCCCGAGCCCCAGGAACACGACCCCGATGACGGTCAGCATCGCGATCGCCGCCAGCGCCAGCGGGACGCTGTAGGCGAGCAGCAGGACGAGGTTCATCGCCCCGACCGTGCTCGCCTGGACGACCACGGGGCCCACGCCCGACAGCAGCCTGCGGATCGCGCTGATGCCCATCGCCGCGCTCGCCAGCTCTCCCGTGGAGCGCTCGGCGAAGAACTTGGTCGGCAGCCGTAGCAGCCGGTCCCACACGGCGGGCTGCAGCGTGGACTCGATGCGGCCCTCCATGCGCAGGATGGTGAGGTTCTGCAGCAGCATGAACGCGGCGGAGACGATGCCCGCGACCATGACGGCCACGGACACCTGCACGATGAGGCTGGTCTCGGCGTTCGGTACGTACACCCCGAGCACCTGTCCCGTGGCGATCGGCACCAGCGCGCCCAGAGCGACCGTCACCAGGCCCGCGATCGCGAGGTTGCGCACGTCCGGGCGGCTGCCATGGAGGCTGAAGCGCATCAGCCGCCAGAGACTCATCGGGCGTTCGGGCAGCGGCCGGTAGAACATGACGGCACGCGGCTCGAACTCCTCCGCCGTGTCCTCGTCGACACGGATCCGGCTGCCCGTCACCGGGTTCACCGCCTGATATCCGCCACGCCGCCACAACAGGGCTACCGGTGCACCGGACTTGGCACGGTGACCCACCAGAGGTCCGCAGTTCTCCCGCCACCACTTCCCGTCGAGCCGTACCGCGCGGGTCCGGATCCGCGAAGCGAGCGCGATGCGTTCGACCGGCCCGATCCGCTCGTTGACCGGGCCGCCCTGCCTGGGCTCCGCGAGCGTGACCCCGGCCGCCGACGCGACCAGCCGGCAGACGGAGTACACGGCGTCGTCGGAGGCGGCGCCTGCCGACCGCGCCGAGGAAGTCCTGCGGGAGCGGCCCATGGAGGCCAGCAGCGCCTGGTCCGCGCCCGCGCGTACCGCTTCGCCCGCCTTGATGCCGGCGGCGGCCCTGTCCTCGTGGGCCCGTTCGAGCCGCTCGATCCAGCGGTCGAGGCCCGACAGCAGCCGGTACTGCTGGTTGACCATCTGCTGCCACAGGGCGCCGTCGACGAGGAGATCGGCGGCCGCCTCGGCGCTGAACGCCGCGCCGTACTGCACGCTGCCGGGAAAGACCGGCAGCCACAGGATGTCGTCGTCGGCGACCGCCTCGTCGTCCGTCGTCCGGCCGTCGAGCGGGGCTTCGAACAGCACGCGCTGGCCGCGTCCGACGCCGAGCGCGAATGCGTGCTCCAGCAGGCTCAGGGTGCCGTCCTGGCTGTCGTACTGGCTCTGGTACGGGTTCTGGTACGACCACGCGTCGGCGTACCCGGACGGCTGGTGCAGCTCCCGCAGCGGTATCCGGCGCAGCACGCACCCCTGCAACGGCCTGCCGACCAGGGTGTGCTGGGGCCCCTCGACCGGGCCGAGCAGCAGGGTGCCCGTCTCCAGCCGGCCGAGGAAGTGCCAGTGCCCCTGCTGCACGGCGTCGACGGCGAACAGGTCGAGTGCCCCGCCCACGACGAGCCACAGCACCTGCGGCCCCTCCAGCGAAAGACTCCGCAGTCCGGAGCAGTCCACCTGCCGGCCGAGGCCGCCGAGCGCCGCCAGCACCATGTCGTCGGGATACGCCGAAGGGGCCTGATGGCCGGGCTGAACGGGGATCACCTCAGTGCTCCTTGACCAGTTCGGCGTACGCGCCCCCGCGCGCGACCAGCTCTTCGTGCCGCCCACGCTCCACGACCGAGCCGTGGTCGAGCACCAGGATCTCGTCGCTGTCACGCACCGTGCTGAGCCGGTGGGCGATCACCACGCAGGCGCAGCCGCGGCGCCGCAGATTGTCGATGATGAGCTGCTCGGTCTCCGCGTCCAGCGCACTGGTCACCTCGTCGAGGACCAGCACACTGGGCCGGCGGACCAGCGCCCGCGCGATCTCCAGACGCTGCCGCTGCCCACCCGAGAAATTGCGCCCGTCCTGCTCCACGCGGCCGTGGATCCCGCCGGGCCGCCGGGCGACGACGTCGTACAGGGCCGCGTCCTTGAGCGCGTCGACGACGGCCTCGTCCGGGATCGACGGATCCCACAGCGCCACGTTGTCCCGCACGGTGCCCTCGAAGAGGAAGACGTCCTGGTCGACGAAGGACACCGAGGCCGCGAGCGCACCCCGAGGGATGTCGTCGAGCCGCTGCCCGTCGATCCGGATCGTCCCCTCCCACGGGCTGTAGAGCCCGGCGATCAGCCGTGAGACGGTGGACTTGCCACTTCCGGAGCCGCCGACGAGCGCCACCTGCTGCCCCGGCCCGACGGACAGCGAGAAGCCGGTGAGCAGCGGCTTGTCGAGCGGGCTGTAGCCGAAGGTGATGTCGTCCAGCGTCACATGACCCATCAGCCTGCGGGTGCTCGCGGCCGGTTCGCGGCGGGTGTACAGGCCGTCCGCGGGGAAGTTCTCGACGTCCTTGAGCCGGGTGACATCGGCGGCGAAGTCCTGGATCCGGCTCGCCATCCCGTTGAGCCGGGTGATCGGCGCCGTGAAGCGGGTCACCAGCGCCTGGAAGGCGACGAGCAGACCGATCGAGATATGGCCCTCCACGGCACGCAGCCCGCCGATCCACAGGATCACCGCGCTGTTGAGTGTGGCGAGGGTGGGGGCGACGACCGCCAGCGCCGCGCTCGGCACGCCCAGACGCTGCTGCTCCTCCAGCGTGGTCGCGTGCTGCCCGGCCCAGCGGCGGAAGTACCCGTTCTCGCCCCCGGTGGCCTTCATCGTCTCGATCAACTGGATACCGGTGTACGAGGTGTTGGTGAGCCGTGCGCTGTCGGCGCGCAGCTTCTGCGTACGCGTCGCGCGCAGCCGTACCACGACCCGCATCGCGACCACATTGAGCAGCGCGATCAGTACCCCGATGACGGTGAGCTGCGGGTCGTAGGTCCACAGCAGCACCGCGTAGAGCACGACGACGGTCCCGTCCACGCCGAACGCGGTGAGATCGCGGGCCAGGGTCTCCGCGACCGCGTCGTTGGACTGCAGCCGCTGCACGAGGTCGGCGGGGCTGCGCTGCGCGAAGAACGTCACCGGGAGCCGGAGCAGATGCCGGAAGAAGCGGGCGCTGCTCAGCGTGGACGAGATGATCCGGCCGCGCAGCAGGTTCGCCTGTTGCAGTCCGGTCAGTACGGCGGTCAGCGCCACCATCGCGGCCATGGAGGCGAACAGAACGCCCAGCAGCGAGGTCTGGCGGCCCACCAGGAACATGTCGATGTACGTACGGCTCAGCGCGGGGAGCGCGGCGCCGACCGCGACCAGGAGGAGGCTGGCGAGCAGCGCGGCGGCCATCGTGCCGGTGGTTCCGCGCAGCCGGGCCGGAAGCGAACCGAGGATCCCGGGCCTGCGCCCGCCCGGGCGGAACGCCTCACCGGGTTCGAAGACCAGGACCACACCGGTGAAGCTGGTGTCGAAGTCCTCCGCCGGGACGAAACGGCGGCCCTTGCCGGGGTCGTTGATGTGCACGCCCCGGCGGCCGAGGCGCCGTCCCACGCCGTCGTAGACGACGTAGTGGTTGAACTCCCAGAAGAGGATGGCGGGTGCCCGCACGCCCGCGAGCGCGGCCGGCTCCATCTGCATGCCCTTGGCCTGCAGCCCGTAGCTGCGAGCCGCCTTGAGGATGTTGCTGGCCCGCGAGCCGTCGCGGGAGACGCCGCACGCGATGCGCAGCTCTTCGAGGGGTACGTGCCTGCCGTAGTGGCCGAGCACCATGGCGAGCGCGGCGGCGCCGCACTCCACGGCCTCCATCTGGAGCACGGTGGGCGTGCGGACGGCCTTCTGCTGCACGGGCTTCTGCGCACGGCGGGGGTTCGCGCGGCGGGCGTTGGCGCGGCGGGCGTTGGCGCGTCGCGGTGCGGCGGTGCGGTGCGGTGCGGTCACGGCAGCAGCCAATCGATCGGACGCTGGTCGGCCAGATGGACGGCCCCGGTGGCCAGAGTCATGGAGTCGATCGCGTACGGCGGCCCGTCCGCCGACGACCACGCGTAACCGGACTTCGTACGGGACGACCGGTCCAGCTGCACCAGCACGGGCACCGGCCTGCCCTGCCGCGAGAACTGCTCGCCCAGCTGGCTGTCGCCGAGGAATCCGGCGATCTGCGCCCGCGTCTGCGAGGTCCTGCCGATCGCCTTCACCCGGCCCCGCAGCACTCCGTACTGCTGGGCCGGCACGGACTGCACGGTGAGATCGACACGCGCGCCCACGGGGACCGTCGAGCCGTTGTCGGCCGGGAGGTAGAGCATCACCATCAGAGGAGCGCCGGCGTCGTCGACCCGCTCCACGACCGCGACGTTCGCGCCGGTGGTGACGACCGCACCGATGGTGGCGACGAGGGTGGTCACCCGGCCCGCCGCGATCGTGCGAATGACCGTGCCGTCCGCCTTGTCGCCGTCGGCGTTGTCGCCCTCCGTCGTTTCGTCCTCCGCCGTTTCGCCCTGTTCCTTGTCGCCCGCAGTCCTGTCGTCCTCGGCGGTACGGACCTTCAGTAGCGGCGCGCCCGCGGGCAGCTGTTTGCCCTCCTCGGCGAGGACTTCGGTGACCTGGCCCGCGACCGGACTCTGCAGGACATAACTGCCCTGTGCGTGCGTAAGAACGCCGGGGACGGTGAGAGTGGACGAAACGGAACCTTTTACGGCCCAGAAAGACGCCGCTGCCATGGCGACAACCGTGATCGTGAGGACGAGCCAGCCCTGCGGACGGGCAAAACGCACCGGCAAATCTATTTCTTCGGGCGATTGCAGCTTGGAAAGGGCCTTTTGGCGGAACTGCACGTAACTCTTCCCTCGACTGCAAATGTCCGGGTCAGGGTATGATGACGCCGTGAGCCCCGGAACCTTGACCGTTCCGGGGCTCACTCATGCGGGTCTCAGAGACCGGCGACCAGGCCCGTGACGGCGCCGGTGTTGAGGCCGGTGGCGCCCTCGACGGTGCCGACGACGGAGCCCAGGACGCCGGAGACCGGGACGATGCCGTCGACGGTGGAGGTCAGGCCGGAAACCGCACCGGCGGCAACGGCGCTGTGCAGACCGCCCGAGACGTTGTCGAGGTCGGCGTCGGAGATCTCAGCGGTCTCGACCTGGGGGGTGAAGTTCATGATGAAGCTTCCCTTCATGTGGATATTTCTCAAAGGTGCCGGCCGGTCCCGCCGGAAAACGACCCGGCCGCGTCAGCGGTCGTGCGGATGCCCAATAAATCAGGAACCCTCGGTGCAACTCCCGCGATGCGACGGATCAAAGCACGCCGACGCGCCGGACAGCCAATCGGACAACTCCCGGTCAGGGCCTCATCCGGCACGGATTCACGTTCACGTGCAGATGCGTCCACGCCTCGGCGGCGACTTCTTCACAAGGTTCACGTTCCCGATTCCCTTCGGGTGGAGCGCGCCGCCGAAGCGGAATCGGACACTCCCGCCCCAATGGCCTGCCATGCCGCCAACCCCGCCGCACGCGGTGAGCCTCGGTCAGCTGCTGTGCATCGGTTGCGCGTTCGGTGTGCAGGTTTGCGGAAGACTGTGTTCCGGAGGCCGCCGGCCGGTGGAACCGCCCGAGCGGACCGGGCGTCCAAGTGCCATGACCAAGAGAGCCGGACGGATCGTGTGCGCCCTCGCGCTGGCTGCTGGTGCCCTCACAGGCTGCACCGAGGCGGGGGAGGCAGCCGAGGCCGGTGAGGCAGGGAAAGCCGGTAAGGGCGAGGCCGTGGAGACGGTCCGGGCCCGGCCGTCCGGCCGGGCGATCCCCTACGACCTCTACACACACTGCGGGATCGACGAGGCCCGAATCGGCTCGACGTACTTCGAGGCTCGGACGCCGCTCGACGACGGCGCGGGAAACCCGCCCGAAGGGTGGGGCAACCCCACCCAGCGCGGCACGATGACTCTGACGTCCGGGACGCAGGCGGTCTTCACCGACGACGCGGGGCACGAGGTGACGTTCCGGGCCCGGCCGGGGGCGACCGGCTACAAACGCATCTGCGCCTGAACCGCCTCGTCGAGATTCCGTCCGCCCGGCGGCGTCCGGGCAGGCACTCCCCGGTGCCCCGGCACCGCCGCACGGTGACGGTCCGTCGGCCGGCGCCGCCGCAGGCCGGTTCACCTCACATCGCCGTACCGAACGCCTGCGTCCACCACGGCCCGCCCGACGCGTCGTGGATGCCCACGCCGATCTCCTTGAACGAGCAGTTGAGGATGTTCGCGCGGTGGCCCGAACTGTTCATCCAGGAGTCCATCACCGAGGCAGGGCTCTGCTGGCCCCTCGCGATGTTCTCGCCGTACGTGCTCCAGCGGTAGCCGGCCGCGGTGATGCGGTCGCCGGGATCGGTCCCGTCCGGGCTCGTGTGGTCGAAGTAGTCACGGGCCGCCATGTCCTCGGAGTGCCGCTGGGCCGCCGTGTCGAGCTTGTCGTTGCTGGTCACCGGTCCGCATCCCGCCTTGGCGCGCTCGGAGTTGACCAGGGCGACGACCTGCTCGGCGTCGCCGCTCGGCAGGGGCGGCGCCGGGTCCGGCTGCTCCGGCGTGGGCGTGGGCTTCGGCCTGGGCTTGGCCGGCGTGGGCTTCGGCGTGGGCTTGGCCGTCTTGCTCGGGCTGGGCTTCGGCGTGGGGCTCGGGGAGGCGGTGAGCGACGGGGAGGGGGACGGGCTCCGGGTGGGCGACGGAAGCAACGGGGACGCCGGGGCGGCGGCCGTGGCGCGCGGTTCCTCGTCGTCCGAGGGGCCGGTGAGGAGATGGACCGCACCGCCGCCCGTGACGAGAGCGGCGACCGCGGCGGCCACTGCCGCGGTACGGCGGCGCCGCCGCGCCCGCTCCAGGCGGGCCTGGGTACGGGTGGAGGCGGGCGCGTGGGCGGAAGCGGTCGCGACCATGTCCGGCGACGAGGCGAACCGGCCGAGCGATGCCGCCACCGGTACGAGCGCGAGGCCGACGAGCAGGCCCTCGGCGGGCACCAGCCCCGACCAGTGCCCCGAGCAGACCGTGCAGCCGCGGGCGTGGCGGGCCAGGCGCTTGCGCCAGAGGGCCGAGGGTATGCCGTCCCAGCCGGCGACGATCGGCTCCAGCAGGACGCAGCGCGGGTCGGCGGACAGCGCGCGGACCACGACACGGGCCGTCTCCAACTGGGCCTTCATCCGCTGCACCCGTACCGCGGTGTGCTGCGGGGACAGCTCCAGTGCCGCGGCGACCTCCGCCCGCGACAGCTGTCCGGCGGCCTCCAGCCACCACAGCGACAGCAGCGCCCGGTCGTCCTCGTCCAGCCAGCGGGTGGCCTCAGCGGTCTCGCGGCGCTGACCGGAGAGTCCGAGGCGCGTGATGGTGAGGTCCACGAAGTCCGCGCCGGGGTCGACGACGTCGTACGCGTCGTCCAGGCCACCGCCGGTGGGTATCGCGCCCGACCGGCGCTCGCGCCAGTGGCCGCGTATCTGGTTCATCGTGATGGCGACCAGCCAGCTGCGGAAGTTCTCCGGGCTGCGGAGCCCCTCAAGGCCGCCGAGGACGCGGAGCATGGTCTCCTGCACCACGTCGTCCACGTCGGCGTGGCCGTTCATGGCCCGGCCGACGATGTTGTAGACGAGTGGAAGGTACTCGGCGACGAGCCCGTCCTGCGCCTGCTGGTCCCCGGCCTGCGCCGCCATGATCATCGCGGCTTCGCGTTCGCTGCTCACGCTGTGTCCACTCTCTTTCAGAACTCGGGCCTGTCCTCCGACACATGGGAGACGCGCCGCCCCCGCGCCGATAACAGAAAGCCAGAAACCCAGAAACCCAGAACCCGGAAACCCGGAACCGGTCAGCCGACGACGGGATAGCTGTGGGCCGGGACCTCCGGCAGCGTCAGTTCGGGCCGCCAGGCGCGCAGCACGGCGGCCGAGGGAACGAACAGCTCGGCCGGAACGGCGTCCGGACGGTGCCACTGCCAGCGCACGATCTTGTCCGGCTCTGTGACCTCCGGCTCGCCCTCGATGCCGGTGACCAGGCCCGCGGCGGAGATTCGGGTGATGCCGCGCTCGCCGTCGAGCACCACGGCGACGATCCGTACGTCTTCTTCGCGCACCCGGAGCGCCGTCTCCTCGGCCAGTTCCCGCGCCCCCGCCCGCTCGAAGGTCTCACCGGGGTCGACCTTGCCGCCGGGCAGCTCCCAGCAGCCGTTGTGCGCGAGCCCGAGGAGGATCCGGCCGCCCGCGTCGACGACGATCATACCGACGCCGGTCACCCCGTTCGGTACGGGGGACGCCCGCGCCGGGCGTTCGGCGGCAGCGGGCTCTCCGGCCGCGGCCGGAGCCGGCGAGAGGCGCGCGGCATTGCCAGGGGTCACCATTGGCCCTCCAGACGGGTGTCGCCCGCCCGGGTGGGCGTGGCGGTGCCCGATCGTACGGGCCGTGCACAGGTGGCCGCTGTGACGCAGGCGGCATAGCGTGCTAGCGGGGGATCCCACCCCCGGAGGTACGACCATGAAGACTTCCCGTCCCGTCATCGGCGGACCTTGCTGGGTCGAGCTCGGCACCGACGACATTCCGGGTGCGCAGGACTTCTACGGCACGGTCTTCGGCTGGCGCACGGCGACCGATCCGCGGGCCGAGGCCGGCGGCTACACCATGGCCCGCGTCGGCGACGCCGCGGTCGCCGCGCTCACCCCGCTGTACCAGCCGAAGCAGCCCGCGGCGTGGACCGTGTCCTTCGCGACGAACGACACGGACGCCACCGCAACAGCGGTCACCGACGCGGGCGGGACGCTGCTCACCGGACCGATGGACGTCTTCGAGGACGGCCGCTTCGCGGTGGTCGCGGACCCCGAGGGCGCGGTCTTCTCGCTCTGGCAGGGCCGCAACTTCGCCGGGGCGGAGCTGCTCAACGCGCCGGGTGCGCTGGGCTGGGTCGAGCTGCTGACCCGCGACCCGGCAGAGGCCAGGCGGTTCTATCCGACGGTTTTCGGCTGGACCGTGAACGTATCGGAGCACTACACCCAGTTCGGGGTCGGGGGCGACGACTTCGGCGGGCTGCTCAGGATGCAGGACGAGCGGTTCCCGCCGGAGGCCACGGCGCACTGGCTGCCGTACTTCCAGGTGACGGACGTCGACGCGACCGCGCACACGGCGTCGGACGCGGGCGGCGGAGTGTTCCTGGAACCGGTGCAGATGGAGGGAGGGCCGCGGTTCGCGGTGCTGCACGATCCGCAGCGCGCGGCGTTCGGGGTCCACACGCTGCCCGCCTCGAAGGGCTGACCGGGGACTCAGCGCAGGATCGTCGTCGGCAGCGCCGGCTCCCCCGAGCGCTCCCGCCATTCACGCGGATAGCCCACCGACACCTCGTGGAACGGCACACCGTCGTGCCGGGTGGTGCGGGGGATGTGCAGATGCCCGTACACCATCGCGAGGGCCCGGTGGCGGATGTGCCAGTCCGCGGTGTGCTCGGTCCCGCACCAGAGCGCGAATTCGGGATACCGCAGTACCCGCGTCGGCTCACGGACCAGCGGATAGTGGTTGACCAGCACCGTGGGCAGCCCGTCGGGGACGGCGGCCAGCCGTGACTCGGTGAGCTCCAGCCGGGCCCGGCACCAGGCGTCGCGGCTCGGATACGGGTCGGGATGCAGCAGAACTTCGTCGGTGCAGACGACATGCGCGCGGCGCGCCTGGTCCAGGGCCTCCTCCTGGGTGGCCGTGCCCTCGGGGCGGAAGGTGTAGTCGTACAGCAGGAACAGCGGCGCGATCGCGACGGGCCCGTCCTCGCTCGTCCAGACCGGGTACGGGTCCTCGGGTGTCACCACGCCCAGCCGTCGGCACAGCTCCACGAGCAGTTCGTAGCGCTCCACGCCGCGCGCCTGGACGGGGTCGGTGGACACCGTCCACAGCTCGTGGTTCCCCGGTGCCCATACGACCTTGGCGAACCGGTCGCGCAGCAGCGTCAGCGCCCACTCGATGTCCGACACCAGGTCGCCGACGTCGCCGGCGACGAGCAGCCAGTCGTCGTCGGAGCCGGGCCGCAGACTGTCGACGTGCTTGCGGTTCTCCTTGTGGTTGACGTGCAGATCACTGATGGCGAGCAGAGACATCGCAACCCCCGTGAGTGGACAGCCTGCCGAAGCGTCATGGCGATCATCCCATCGGGAGGGGGCAACTGTCCTTCTCCGCCCCCCGTTGCCTAGGGTGAGGGCATGTCAGATGTCCCGCACGACCGGCCCGACCCGTTGCTGTCCGACCCGTTGCTGTCCGACCCGTACGGCGCCTATGAGCGGCTGCGCGGCTCCGCCCCCGTGCACAAGGTGGCGGGCCCCGACGGCAGCCCCGTCTGGCTGGTCACCCGTTACGAGGACGTACGCGCTGCGCTCGCCGACAGCAGGCTGTCGCTCGACCGGAGCAACGCCGGGGCCGGTGGCTACCGTGGTTTCGCGCTGCCGCCGGCGCTGGACGCGAACCTGCTGAACATGGACCCGCCGGACCACACCCGGATCCGCAGGCTGGTCTCCCGCGTGTTCACTCCGTCCCGGATCGAGGCGCTGCGGGACCCCGTCCTGCGCACCGCGCACCGGCTCCTCGACGCGATCGAGCCGCACGGCCGGGCCGATCTCATCGCCGCGTACGCCGCGCCGCTGCCGGTCACGGTCATCTGCGACCTCCTCGGTGTGCCCGAGGGGGACCGGAGGGACTTCCGGGACTGGACGGACTCCCTCGTCGCGCCCGATCCGGCCAGGCCTGACGCGGCCAAGGACGCCGTTGTCAGCATGCTGTCGTTCTTCACGGCACTGCTCGCCACCAAACGCCGCAGCCCCGGTGACGATCTGATCTCGGCCCTGATCACGGTGCGTGACGAGGAGGGCGACCGGCTGTCCGAGGACGAGCTGAGGTCGCTGGTCTTCCTGATCCTCTTCGCCGGGTACGAGAACACCGTCCATCTCATCGGGAACGCCGTCCTGGCGCTGCTGAGCCACCCGGACCAGCTCGCGGCCCTGCGTGCGGACCCGGCGGGCCGACTGGGACCCGCCGTCGAGGAGCTGGCCCGCTACGACGGTCCCGCGCTGCTGGCGATCCGCCGCTTCCCCGTTCGGGACGTCACCATCGGCGGCGTCACCGTCCCGGCCGGGGAGACCGTCCTGCTCTCGCTCGCGGCGGCGAACCGGGATCCCGGCCGGTTCCCCGCCCCGGACCGGCTGGACCTGGACCGTACGGACGCCGGCGCGCATCTGGCGCTCGGCCACGGGATCCACTACTGCCTCGGCGCACCACTGGCCAGGCTGGAGACCGCGATCGCGCTCGGGGCGCTGCTGGAGCGTTTTCCCCGGCTGGCCCTCGACATGGCGGAGGGGGAGCTCGCCCACCGGCCCTCGATGCGGGCCCGCGGGCTGCTCAGGCTCCCTGTGCGCTTCTGAGCCCGTGACCCGTCCAGGCGGGCGCGGTGCCGGTGATCTGGCAGATCATCAGATAGAGCGGGATGGGTGGGGTGTAGGGACTGGTGTCCTCGGGCCAGTGGATCAGCCGCGCCGCCGCCGGTACGTATGCCCCGCGGGAGTAGTACGAGGGCAGCGGCCACCTCAGCTCCAGGTCGGAGCCGGCGGGCACGATCCACCACCACCAGTCCGTGTCCGAGTAGACACAGCCCGTGCTCGGCAGCTTGGCCAGCATCCGGAATCCGTGCCGTGCGGGCACCCCGACCGCGTCGCAGCCCAGTGTTGCGGGCAGCCCCGGCGGGACCTCCAGGCGACGCTGCTCCTGAGTCCCGTGGCGTCTGCGGGAGAGCAGCCCGGCCATGCTCCTCAGCACGGACCCTCCAGGTCGAGCGCCAGCTCGGCCCAGACGATCCGGCCGGGACCCGGCTGTGCGTCGTGCGCGCCCCAGGCGCTGCTCACGGCGTCCACCAGCAGCAGTCCGCGTCCGCGCTCGTCCTCGGAGATCCGGCACAGTCGAGGCTCGCCGGGCGGGCAGCCCTGGTCCTGTACCGCTATGCGCAACTGACCTTCCGCGTCGCGCAGTTCGCACAGGACGCGCTCGCTCTCGGTGTGCACCACGGCGTTGGTGAACAGTTCGGTCGCGACCAGAGCCACCGCGTCGAGGTGGTCGTCCCCGAGGCCCCAGCGCAGCATCCGCTCCCGGATCAGGCGCCGGGCGCGTGCGACCGAATCGGTGCGGCCGGGCAGCTCGAACCCGAAGCGGCGGATCGCCGACCCCGTGAAGGCCGGCGCGAACGTGCCGACGAGCAGGGGGTTGAGCGCGTTACCAGAAGCCACGACCAATCCTTAACGGTGGGGAAGCGGTGCCGGTCGTGCCTCTCCATGAGCAGAGCGCGGCAGCCTCGTGAACTGGTTCACCGACACACTTTCCACCCGGCGGCGACACTTGGCAAGAGGCACTCTGAAAATTGCAGAGTGTCGAGTTCTGGGGGAGAGTGTCATGGCACACTCGTCGTGACGCCGAGTCGCGTCTCCGAACCAGGAGTCGTGTCACCGGCTTGTGACGTCGTGACGTTGTGACGTTGTGACGTTGTGACATCGAGAACAGCGCGCTGGGGAGGTCTGTAGTGAGCGAGCCGCGGTCCGCCCCCACTGTGGGGCAGGTCGTACTGGGGAAGCGACTGCAGGATCTGCGGGAGCGAGCCGGCCTGAAACGCGAGGAGGCCGCCAAGGTGCTCCGAGTGGCCCCCGCCACCATCCGCCGGATGGAGATGGCCGAGGTCGCGCTGAAAATCCCCTACGTGCAACTCCTCCTGCGGGCCTACGGCATCGCCGACGACGAGGCCGACGGTTTCGTCCAGCTCGCCGAGGACGCCAACAAGCCGGGCTGGTGGCAGCGTTTCCACGACGTCCTGCCGGGCTGGTTCAGCATGTACGTCAGCCTGGAGGGGGCCGCGAGTCTCATCCGGGCGTACGAACCCCACTTCGTTCCCGGACTCCTCCAGACCGAGGAGTACGCACGCGGCGTCATGCGCAGCGGAGCCCTCGGCGCCACCAGCGCCGACGACATCGAGCGGCATGTCGCCCTGCGGATGGAGCGGCAGGGGCTGCTCACCAGAGCCGACGCCCCCAGATTCTGGGTGGTCATGGACGAGACGGTGCTCCGCCGGCCGGCGGGCGCCCCGAAGGTGATGCGGGCTCAGATCGACCGGCTCCTCGAAGCCACCGAACTGCCGAACGTCACCCTCCAGGTCGCGGAGTTCGCGACGGGGCCGCACCCCGGCACCTACGGACCGTTCGTTCTCTTCCGGTTCGCGGTGCCCGAGCTGCCCGACATGGTCTACAGCGAGTACCTGACCGGCGCGGTCTATCTCGACGCGCGTCCCGAGGTGGCCTCGCACCTGGAGGTCATGGACCGCATGGCGGCCCAGGCCGCCACCGCGCAACGCACGAAGGACATCCTCCGGGGCGTCCGCAAGGAGCTGTGAATGGATCGCATATACAACGGCATGCCTGCCCGGGAGCTCGGCTCGGAGGGGTGGCACAAGCCGTGGAGCGGCGGCAACGGCGGCAACTGCATCGAGGCCATGAAGCTGGCCGACGGCAGGGTCGCGGTGCGCCAGTCCGCCGACCCTGAAGGCCCCGCTCTCATCTACACGCACGGCGAGATCGCCGCTTTCATCCAGGGCGCCAAGTCCGGTCAGGCAGACTTCCTTCTGACGTGACCCGGGACCGACCGCCCGAGTGGTACGTGCAGTTCCGATCGTTCGTCCTCATGTCGCCCACCCGTCGCAGACCCTTGGAGACGCCAGATGACCGGGCAGGACCCCGCCGCCGTACGGATCGACACCAGCAAGCCGCACCCGGCCCGCATGTACGACTGGTTCCTCGGAGGCAAGGACAACTACCCGGTCGACGAGGAGATGGCCCAGCAGCTCCTCGCCCTCGAACCACGCGGGCGCGACATGGCCAGGGTCAACCGGGCCTATATGCACCGCGCCACGCGCTGGCTCGGCAGGAACGGCGTGCGCCAGTACCTCGACATCGGCACCGGCATCCCCACCGAGCCCAATCTCCACCAGATAGCCCAGCAGGCCGCCCCCGAGTCCCGCGTCGTCTACTGCGACAACGACCCGATCGTGCTCGCCCACGCCGAGGCCCTGCTGCGCAGCACCCCCGAGGGCGCCACCGACTACATCCAGGCGGACGCCCGCGATCCCGAGGCGATCCTGGACGCGGCGGGCAAGGTCCTGGACTTCACCCGGCCGATCGCGCTGTCGCTGCTCGCGCTGCTGCACTTCGTGGACGACGAGGACGGCGCGTACGAGCTGGTGGACCGGCTGGTCCAGCAGCTCGCACCCGGCAGCTACCTCGTCCTGTCCCACACGACGGGCGACTTCGACCCGGAGAAGGCGGCGCAGGCCCGCGCGATGTACCAGGCCCGCGGCCTCACGCTGCGCCTTCGCTCCCGCGAGGAGTTCACCCGGTTCTTCGACGGTCTGGAGCTCGTCGGGCCCGGTGTGTCACTGACCGCTGAGTGGCACCCCGAGCTCGGCGAGGTCATCGACGTGCTGGGCGGCGAACCCATTCCCGGCTACGCGGGAGTCGCCCGCGTCGGCTGACGCTCCGTCCGGCAGGCGCCCCGGAGGCGAACCGAGCCTCACTCGAGCAGGGTGACGAGGAAACTCGTCGCCCTGCTGACGTTTCCGGCCGCGTCGATCGTCCGGTGCTCGACGGTGTGGGTGCCGTAGTCGGGCGTCGCGTCGTCCCAAGGCACGGCACGCGGCGTACCGAGCTTGCCGTAGACGAGATCGTCGATGACGGTGCCGCTCGGGGTGAAGCGGAACGGCGCGTCGGCGTCCGTCGGCCAGCCGTAGTACGTGTACCAGCCGTCGCCGTCCACCCGGAACTGCGAGACGACCGCCCCGGGTTGGTCGTCGGCCGCCGTCAACCGCATGGTGAACGGACCGTCATAGACGTACTCGGGCGGCCGCCCGGGCCGGTGCACCGTCCGCAGCGGCTCCGACAGCTCGTACGAACCCGCCGCCGGGGCCGCGTCCACGGTCCAGCGCAGCACGGCGTCCGTTCCGGCGATCCTGGCCGTCAGCGCGTGCGTCCCGGGACGGAGCCGCAGCGCGCCGAGGTCCAGGTCGCGGTCGTTGCCGGGGTTCGCGAGCGGGCGGCCGTCGAGGGACCAACGGACGGCGTGCGTACGGTCCGTGGGGTGCGTGGTGTCGGCGTACACGACGGACCCGGCCCCGACGGGCGTCCCGGTGGCGGTGTGGCCCGTGAAGGCCGCGGGGACCGGAGTGTGGTGCGTGCGTACGGACGTGTCGACCGTCCAGCTCACGGTGCGGGTCAGCGCGGCCGAGGCGCGGACGGCGGGGTCGCGGACGAACGGCGTCGGGTCGGTGACGGTGGCCGTGAGGGTGTGCGTACCCCGGCCGATGCCGATCCTGCGCAGATCCACGGTGCGGGCGCCGTCGGTGTGCCGCAGCGGACGGCCGTCGAGCCGCCAGACGACGTCGAGTTCGCCGCCGACCGGGTGCAGGGTGTCCACCCACACCGTGCGGTCGGCGCCGATCGGAGCGGCGTCCGGGGTGTGGTCCTGGACCAGGTTCACCTTGGCGGAGATCGCGCGGACCATCACCTCCCGTTCCACCTGGTCGAAGGCATAACCCAGGGTCTTCATGATCGAGTGCTTGCTGGGCCGCCAGACACCCTTGGTGCTGTACATCCCGCCCTCGTGCCGTCCGATCACTCCGCCCGCCTCGCTCTTCTCGCCCAGCCAGCGCCACCACTTCGCCTGCTGGTCCCGCATCTGCTGCTCGGTGAGGAGGGTGTGGTGCACGGACGCGGGCTCGCCGCCGGTGTACGTACCGCCGGGGACGCCCCGGCCGTAGTAGTCGTACTCGTCCTGGAGCTTGCCCAGCGAGTGGCCGATCTCGTGCGGGGTGATGAGAGAGGAGAGGGCATTGCCTCCGGACGCGGTGGCGTACGTGCCGCCGGCACCGCCGTACGTGTCGCTGTTCGCGAGCGCCACGATCTGGCGGTTGGCGCCCGTCGTCCCGGCGACGAGATCGGCCAGCGCGGTCGCGGCACCGCTGTCGACGGTGAGCAGTCGCTGCACGCCGGCCGGATTGCAGCCGCCCCAGAAGCCCATGTTCAGCGGGGTGTCACGGCGTGGGGCGTCCAGTGACGGGTCGCAGTCGACACCCTCCTCGGGCGAGGGCACCTCGACCGCCCACACATTGACGTACGAGCGGTACGAGGCGAACGGCTCGGTGCTCCACAGCACTTGCAGATGTTTGTCGACGTCCGCGCGGAACTCGTCCATGCCGGCGGCGGTGTAGCCGTCGCCGAGGACGACGAGATTGAAGCGCTTGTCGGCCGGGCCCGTGGTCTGGACGGGGACGACGGTGGCGTGCTCGGTCACCGGCTCGTCGGCGACGGCTTCGGCCGTCGCGGGCGGCGCCGCGCCGAGCAGACCGGAGAGGAGCAGGGCGCCCGCGGTGGCGAGCGCCGCGGCTCTGGGAAAGCGTATGCCGGAGGTGTCCATGGGGCGGGAGCGTAGGTCCGTGCCCAATGGGCCGTAAAGACAGCCGAGTTGGCCATGAAGTCGGCCCGCTGGCCGCGCTCCCCGGACCGGCCACCGCTACGACCGGATCGACTGGGCAGGGCCGGTGCTGACCTGCTCGTCGTCGCGGGAGCGTCGCCTTCGCCGCAGGACGCAGCCGGCGAGCACCGCGCCGGCTGCGACCGCGTAGGCCGTCGCGGTGACCACGAAAGAATCGGCCTCGGACTGGGCCGTGACGTACTTCGTGGCGCCGGCCATGGCCACGCCCAGCCACTCCCACCGGCCGTCCAGGGCCACCAGCGCGACCAGCAGCAGCGCGTACCACGAGTAGCCGGGCGTGAGCACCAGGAACGCGGTGCCGGTGACGAGCAGGGCGCCGCTCCACGGCCGTTCGGGATCCCCGCGCAGGAGTACCCGGCCGACGACACAGAGCATCGCGGCGACCAGAGCCCAGGCCGCCCAGTCGTCCGGCAGCACCAGCCGCAGCAGGGCGTACCGGCTGCGGGCCGAGGCGTCTTCGTACCCTTCCTCCTCGACGTAGCCGGTGAGATAGCCGAAGACCGAGCCGTGGGAAAGAAGGACGTACGGCAGATACGTCAGCGCGACGACGGCAGCGGCGGGCAGCAGGACGGCGGCCGCGTCACTCCATCGGCGTACCCCGGACAGGGCCCCGGGCAGGAGGACCGCGGGCAGCAACTTGGTGGCCGTGGCGGCGCCGAGGAGTGCGCCGCCCGCCGCCCGGTGGCGCACGACGACCGCGAGTCCGGCCACCCCGAGCAACACGCCGAGCACATCGGCATGGGCGTTGTTGACGGCTTCGAGGGGGACGGCCGGACACCACGCCCAGTACGCCGCGGTCCGCGGATCGCCACCGCGCCGCCGCAGGACCAGGAGCAGCGCGCCGGTCACGCCCACCGACAGCAGCGCGCCGCCGGTCTGGAGCGGTTTGTGCCGTGCGCCGTCGGGAGACAGCGCGTGGACCAGCAGGAAGTAGCCCTCGGCGACCGGCGGATAGATGGTGTGGACATGCGGACGGTTGATCAGGGTGCAGTGGATCTCGCCCTTCGGGCCCGGGATCCGGGCACGCTCCGGGCCCGCGCAGCCCGCGTCCGTGGGGAAGAGCCACGGATCGCGCAGCGGGGCGAGCGCCGGGTCGGCGGGCGCGTGGTCGTACGGGGAGATCCTGGCGGCCTGCACCCGCCCGTCCCAGGCGTAGCGGTACATGTCGCTGCTGGTGCGCGGGGGAGCGAGCAGACCGGTCGCGGCGACGATCACGCTGCCGCCGAGGATCAGCCCCACGGCGTGGCGCACCGGCACTCTGCGCAGACACCACACGGCCGCGGCGAACAGCAGCCAGCAGGCCCCGTACCAGCCGGCCAGCCCGACCGGGTCCGAGAAGTAGCCGTCCTTGCGGACCGTGAGGGCGAGCACGGTGGTGAGCGCGGCGAGGAGGAGGCCGGTGCCGAGGGTGCGCGGGGTGATCACCTGCTCAGCGTGGCAGTCCCGGCGCCCCGGGACCGTGCACCGGCCGCTGACGTCAGCGATCTGTAAGGTGTCAGAGCCGCCCCGGGGGGCCGGTTCGGGGGTCTGATGGAGACATGAGGTTCCGACCACCGGCACTGCGTCTGCCGGCATTGCGTCCACCGGCACTGAGGTGGCCCGCATCGATGCGGCCCGCGCTGAAGCGGCCACCCCTGCCGTCCTTCAAAGGCCGGCTGCACGACCCCCGCACCGCCACCGCCGTCGGCCGCTGGCTCGGCGTGACGATCGCGGTGTGCTTTCTGACCGGCCTGATCAGCCATTTCCTGCAGAAGCCGCCGGACTGGCTGCAGCCGCTGCTGCCGCCCCGGCCCGTCTGGGGCTACCGGCTGACGCAGGGGCTGCACGTCGCGAGCGGAATCGCCGCGATCCCGCTGCTGATGGCGAAGCTGTGGACCGTGTACCCGAGGCTCTTCGTGTGGCCGCCGGCCCGGTCGCTGCGGCACGCACTGGAACGGCTGTCGATCGGGGTGCTGGTGGCGGCGGCCGTGTTCCAGGTGTTCAGCGGGCTGCTGAACATCGTGCAGTGGTATCCGTGGCCGTTCTCCTTCGTACCGGTGCACTACGCGGTCGCCTGGGTGCTGGTGGGCGCGCTGCTGCTGCACCTCGCGGTCAAGGCGCCCGAGATCAAGGCGCACTGGACCCGGCGCTCGCCCGGGACACTGGAGCTGCCGGCGGAGGACGGGCCGGACCGGCGGTCGTTCCTGACCGGCGTCGCGGCGGCCGTCGGCGCGGTCACCGTGGTCACGGTGGGCCAGTCCCTCACCCCGCTGAAGAGCCTCGACCTGCTGGCGCCCCGCCACCCCGATCACGGCCCGCAGGGCCTGCCGGTCAACCGGACCGCGGCAGCGGCGGGGCTCGCCGCCGGGGTGCAGGCGGACCGCTGGCGGCTGTCGGTGGCCGGGCCCCGCCCGTACGAGCTGTCGCTCGACGACCTCCGGGCCATGCCCCAGCACACCGTGACCCTGCCGATCGCCTGCGTCGAGGGCTGGAGCAAGTCGGCCGAGTGGACGGGGGTACGGATCCGGGACCTGCTGGACCGGGCCGGCGCGCCGCCCGGCGCGCTGCTGCGCGTGGTGTCACTGGAGCGGCACGGCGCGTACCGGATCATGGAGATGGGCCGGGGCTACGCGCGCGACCCGCTGACGCTGCTCGCCCTGCGGCTGAACGGTGAGGTGCTGTCGCTCGACCACGGCTTCCCGGCGCGCGTCATCGCTCCGAACCGGCCCGGTGTGCTCCAGACGAAATGGGTCAGCCGGCTGGAGGTGCTGTGATGCGGGTCGTCGTGGGCGCGGTGGGCGTCGCTCTGATGGGCTTCGGCGCGTGGCTGCTGTTCGGCGCGGGCGACGTACGCGACCCGTGGGACGCGGTGGTCTGGCTGGGAGGAGCGATCGTCCTCCATGACGGACTCATCGCGCCTCTGGTCCTGGCGGTGGGCTTCCTGCTGGCGGCCCTGCCCGCGCGCGGCACGATCCGGGCGGGGCTCATCGTCTGCGGGGCGCTCACCCTGATCGCCCTGCCGCCCCTGCTGCGACCGGGCGCCCCGACGAACCCGTCCGCGCTGCCGCTGGACTACCTTCGCAACTGGCTGCTCACGCTCGGCGTCGTGGCCGCCCTGACCGCCGGGGTGCTGCTGCTGCTGCCCCGGGTGGCGCGCTCACTGTCGGGGTGGCCGGAGCGGCGGCGAGCGCGTCGTGAGGAGAAGGCCAAGAGGGTCCCGCCTTCCGGCAACTGACCTCGGACGTCAACTGTGCACTCCGGACCGAGAGGTCAACCGTGCGCTCCGGACCGAGCTGCATGAGCGCTCCTCTGTGAGCAGCGATCGCCATCCACGGCACACCCGGGCGCGGAACGGCCAGGCACGGAACGCCCGGGCACGGAACGCCCGGGCACGGGAATGCCGGGGCGCGGGGACGCCCCGAGGGTCACAAACCGGCGCTGAGTGCGCCCTCCGCCCTTGCGAGCGTCTCCGCGTGGCCGAAAAGTCCCGGCAGACCGCCCGAGTGCAGGAGGATCGTGCGCTGTCCGGGCACGATGTCGCCGTCCTCGACCGCTGCGGTCAGGCCAGCCATCGCGCGCCCGGTGTAGATCGGGTCGAGCACGATCCCTTCGGTGCGGGCCGCCAGAGTCAGGGCGGCCATGACCGGCTCGGTCAACACACCGTAACCGTCCCCGACCTGGTCGAGCCTCAGTCTCAGGGTCTCGGCCGGGCAGGGCGCGCCGGACAGTCCGGCGGCCAGTTCGGACACGGTCCGGGCAGGGTCGCCGACGGCTCCGCAGTGGACGCCGAGCACGCGCGCGGGCCCCAGCACGTCGAGCAGGCCGGCCATGGTCCCGCCGGAGCCCATCGCGACGACGACCGTGGCCAGGTCGGGGGCCTGGGCGAGGAGTTCGCGTCCGCACTCGACGTAACCGCGCGCACCGAGCACGCTGGAACCGCCGAAGGGGATCAGCGCCGGGACGGCGCCCTGGTCCCGCAGTCGCCCGGTCACCTGCTCGGCGACGGAGCCGAGCGCCTCACCGCCGATGTCACCCGCCCACACGACCTGGGCGCCGAACAGCCCGTCGAGCGCGATGTTGCCGGAGGCCGACGATCCGGGTGTGCCGGCGAGCACCAGCACGACGTCGAGACCCAGCCGGGCCCCGGCGGCGGCGGTCAGCCGTGCGTGGTTGCTCTGCGGTGCGCCCGTGGTCACCAGGACCGTGGCGCCGTCGGCCAGCGCCGCGCCGCAGAACCACTCAAGCTTGCGGATCTTGTTCCCGCCGCCGCCCAGGCCGGTGAGGTCGTCCCGTTTGATCCACAGGTCGTCCGGGCCGAGGCCGAGCGCACGGGCCAGCCGCGGCGCGGGTTCGAGCGGGGTAGGCCATGCGCCGAGCGTGGCCCGTCGGGGGGTACCGCTGTCGTCGGTCATCGTTTCGGCGCTGCTCTCCTGAAGGTGGAACGGTGTCTCAGCGGCGTTCGAGCGAGCCCCGGACGAACGCGGCCTGCCCGGCGTGCTGGAGATCGTCGGCGATGACGCTCACCAGCCGGACGCCCAGGGTCACGGGCGGGGACCACGAGTCGTCCACGACCCGGTTCAGAGCCGTGCCCTTCAGCCCTCCGACGAACGCGATGGTTTCCTCATGGACGGCGTCGAAGTAGCCGAGCAGCAGCTCGGGCGAGTCTACTCGGACCGCCGCGACCTGCTTGCGGGAGTGGCCGTAGCCGGTCGCTCCCTCGGCGAACGGCAGCCCGAAGCGGCCGACCCAGTCCTGGGAGGTCCAGATCTGATCCCGGCCGGCGGCGTCGGCCACGTGGTCGTCCTGGATGCGCGTGAGGTGCCACACCAGCCAGGCGATGGAGTTGGCACCGGGGTCGAGCCTGGCGTTGAGTTCGTCCGCCGAGAGCCCCTCGACGGCCTCGTGCACCACCTCCTGGACACGTCCGAAAGCGTCGGCGAGCACATCTGCGGAGTTCATACGGCGAGTGAACCGCGCACGTCCCCTGCGACGCGGGTCCGACACGGCGGGGATTCAGCTCCCCGAGCCCGGATCTCCGCCGTCGCGCCGTCGCGCCGTCGACCGCTCGCGCAGGACGTCCTTCTCGCCGCCGGTCCGGGGCACGTGCTTCGTCACGCGGGGAACGTAACAGCCGCCACCGGCAACGGGGTCGGGGCCGGGCGGCCACGGGACAGGCACACGAACGTACGCCCACCGGCCGTCCACGGCAGGGCGTTCGGCCACCCCGTCGCCGCCGCGTGGCGGACCAGGGCGGACAGCCCCACCCGGGCCCATGGGAAGGGGGCGCCCGGAGCTCCGTCGCCGTCGACCACCCGGACGTCCACGCGTTCGTCGACGTCGACCGGAGCGGCCTCGGCGATCAGCACCCCGTCCGGGGCGACGAGTTCGGCGACCCGGGAGAGCAGGGCGCGCGGATCGCCGCCGATGCCGATGTTTCCGTCGATCAGCAGCGCCGTACCCCAACTGCCCTCCCTCGGCAGCGGGTCGAAGACCGACCGGCACAGCGCGCTGCCACCCGAGCGGACCGCACGGGCGACCGCCGCCGGGCTGACGTCGACGCCCAGGGTCGTCCGCCCCAGCCCGGCCAGAGCGGCCACGAGCCGGCCCGGGCCGCAGCCTATGTCCAGCACCGGGCCCCGGCAGCGGTCCAGCACCGTGCGGTCGGCCGGGTCCGGGTCCGCGCACCAGCGCTCGACGTCCAGCGGCAGCAGCCAGCCGTCGGGGCGGCGCAGGAACAGCGGGCCGCGCCCGGTGCGCAGCGCGTCGTTGTACGGATCGGCCCGCCACGCCGTGGCCGCGGGGGTTCCCGCAGGTACCGTCGTCGTCATCGCCCACCCGCCCGCGCCAGCCCCGCCACCGCCGCGGCGAAGCGGCTGCCCGGCGTGGCGGCCGCCACCAGCCGTGCGTCCTCCGGCGTGTCGACGTCACGCAGCCGTGGCAGGTCGTGCACCGTCAGCCCCGCATCGACCAGCCGCCGCCGCTGCACCGCTCCCGTCTCCGGCACGGACATCGGTACCCCGGACAGCAGCCCCGGATCGGGCTCGGCCAGTCCCAGCGCCCAGAAGCCGCCGTCCTCGGCGGGCCCGAACGCGGCGCCGTCCGCGGCGAGTTCCATTCCGTGGGTGAGCAGGGCCGGTGTCACCTGCGGGGTGTCCATGCCGATCAGCAGCGCGGGCCCCGAACAGGCCGCGAACGCGGCGGCCAGCCGCTCGTCCAGACCGCCTGCCACCTGCGGTACGACCTCGAATCCGGGCGGCAGCCAGGCTCCCGGCGCGCCGTCCAGCACCAGCACCCGGCGCGCCGCCGCGGTGGCGCTCACCGCGGCCAGCGTGTCGGCGAGGGAGGCCTCGGCCAGCGTGGCGGCTTCCGCGGCGGTGTACGAGGGCGTCAACCGGGTCTTGACCCGGCCCGGGACGGGCTCCTTCGCGATGACGAGGAGGGTGGTCATGCGGCCTTCCTTGGGGGTGGGGGTGCGGCTGTTTCAGCCCGTCCGGCGATCGAGGACACGGCCGGAGGTCGTACGGGGGTGCGGGAGTCGGCTCCCGGAAGGCCGTAGGGGGGTCCGGGGCTTGCCCCCGGCTCACTCATGAAGCACCGCCCGCATGTCATGCACCGCCTGCCAGGTGCCCCGCCATGTGCCCGTCACCTTCGACCTCCCGGTTCTGGGCCGGTACGGCACATCCAGCTCCGCGACGGTCCAGCCGGCGTCCGCCGCCCGCACCACCATCTGCAGCGGGTAGCCGCTGCGCCGGTCCGTCAGACCGAGGCCGAGGAGGTCCTTGCGGCGCGCCGCCCGCATCGGGCCCAGGTCGTGCAGGCGCAATCCGGTACGGCGGCGCACCATCCGGGCCAGGGCCAGGTTCCCGGCGCGGGCGTGGGCGGGCCAGGCGCCCCGGCCGAGGGGCCGCCGCCGGCCGAGCACGAGGTCCGCCTCGCCCTGCGCCACCCGCCGTACGAGCTCCGGCAGCAGCCCCGGATCCAGCGACGCGTCGCAGTCGCAGAAGCACACGTACTCCGCCTCGGCGGCCACCAGCCCCGCCTGACAGGCCGCGCCGAAGCCGCGCCGCGCCTCGTGGACGACCTTCGCGCCGAGCGACAGGGCGATCTCCGCCGACCCGTCCGTCGAACCGTTGTCGACGACGATCGCCCGCCAGCCCTCCGGAATCCGCTCCAGGACCCAGGGGAGCGCCTCCGCCTCGTCCAGGCAGGGCAGGACCACATCCACGGTGGCGTTCACGTGGCTGCCCCCCTCAGTCCCGCCGCCGCGAACTCCGCCATGCCTTCGGCGAAACCGATCAGCGGCCGCCATCCCAGCTCGGCCTTCAGCCGTCCCGAATCGGCGGTGATGTGGCGCACGTCCCCGAGCCGGAACTCCCCGGTCACGACCGGCTCCGGCCCACCGTGCGCCGCTGCCAGCTCGGCCGCCATCTCGCCGACGGTGTGCGGTGTGCCGCTGCCCGTGTTGTACGCGGTGAGCACTCCGGGCTCCCGGCCGCGCACCGCCTCCAGCGCCACGGCGTTCGCGCTCGCCACATCCCGTACGTGCACGAAGTCCCGCCGCTGGCGCCCGTCCTCGAAGACCCGGGGCGGCTCGCCGCGCTCCAGCGCGGAGCGGAAGAAGGACGCCACCCCCGCGTACGGGGTGTCGCGCGGCATCCCCGGCCCGTACACGTTGTGGTAGCGCAGCGCCACGGCCCGGCCGCCCGTGGCCCGTGCCCAGGACGCCGCCAGATGCTCCTGGGCGAGTTTGGTCGTGGCGTACACATTGCGCGGGTCGGCCGGGGCGTCCTCGTCGACCAGACCCGGGGTCAGTTCGCGGCCGCAGTCGGGGCACCCGGGCTCGAAGCGGCCCGCCTCCAGCGCCGCGAGCGGCCGCGGCCTGGGCCGGACCCGGCCGTGGACCCGGCAGTCGTAGCGGCCCTCGCCGTACACGACCATCGATCCGGCCAGCACCAGATCGCGGACTCCGGCCTCCGCCATCGCCGCGAGCAGGACCGCCGTACCGAGGTCGTTGCACGACACGTACGCGGGCGCGTCGGCGAAGTCCGTGCCGAGGCCGACCATCGCTGCCTGGTGACAGACCGCGTCGACGCCGTGCAGCGCCCGCGTGACCACCTCCGGGTCGCGGACGTCGCCGTGGATCGGTCCGGTGTCCGTGCCGGTGCCGGAGGAGTGCCGGAGGTCGAGGACGACCGGTTCGTGGCCGCGCGCGGCGAGGGCGGCGACGACCTGCGTCCCGATGAAGCCCGCGCCTCCAGTGACGAGTACTCGCATGTCACCGACGCTACGCGGAGGATCACGTTCCACCCCTGTCGCGCGCCGCGCCGTCACAGGTCCGTAAGGACTAGGCCGTGCTCTAGAACCAGCGCCGTCCGCCCGCAGGGCGGGGCTCGCGGCGTCTGGTGCGTGCAATCGCAAGGCGGAGGACCATCCTCGTACTGGACGTACTTGGATGACTCCGACAACGCGGCGAGTGTGCGTGCCAGGCGTCGCGGGCCAGGCGGGAGTTCTAGAACACGGCCTAGGCGCGGGTCAGCCGCACCGTCAGAATCTGGAAGGGCCGCAGCGCCAGCCCGACCGTGTCGCCCTCGACGTCGAGCGGTGGCTGCTCCGGCAGAGGGCGTTCCAGCAGATCGGTGAGAACTGCTCCGACCGTGTGGAAGCCCGTGCGCAGCGTCGTCGTCGCCCGGCCGCCCAGCGACTCGTAGAGCCGTACCACCACATCGCCCGAGCCGTCGTCCGCGAGCTTCACCGCCTCGACGACCACCGCCGCACCGTCCGTCGTCACCACCGGCGGCACCTGCGATCCGCCCGGTCCCACCCGCAGCGGCAGGTTCAGCGCGTACCCCTCCGCCACCGCGTCCTCGATCGTCGCGCCCGGCAGCAGGGAGTACGTGAACCGGTGCATGCCCTGGTCGGCCTCCGGGTCGGGGATGCGCGGGGCGCGTACCAGACTGAGCCGGACGGTCGTGGTCGTACCGCCGTCCTCCTCGCGGGTCGTGCGCGAGACGTCGTGGCCGTACGTCGAGTCGTTGATCACCGCGACGCCGTAGCCCGGCTCGCCGATGTGCACCCAGCGGTGCCCGTACACCTCGAACCGGGCCGCCTCCCAGCTGGTGTTCGTGTGGGTGGGCCGGTGCACGTGGCCGAACTGGATCTCGGCGGTGGACCGGTCCGCGTGCACATCCACCGGGAATGCGGCCTTGAGGATCTTCTCCGCCTCGTGCCAGTCGATCTCGGTCTCGATGTCGACGCGGCGACTGCCGGCCCGGACGGTGACGGTCTGCACGATCCGTGAACCCCTGCCGAAGCTCCGCTCCACGCGCACCGCGCCCAGCAGCGGACTGTCCTCGGCGATCCTGATCGTCGTGCCCTCCAGCAGGTCGGTCCAGCGGCCCAGGTAGTGCTTGTCGATGTCCCAGGCGTCCCAGTAGTTGGGCAGATCGGAGTGCAGCCGCAGCAGATTGCCCCTGCCGCCGGGCGCGAGGACCTCACGGCCGGCGGCCAGGTCGCGTACGGACGTGAACGTGCCGTCGTCCGCCATCTCGACCCGTACGAGGCCGTTGTCGAGGGCCCGGTTGGTGACGGTGACGGGATGCTGCACGGGGACGTGGGCGGCGACGGGCGCGCTGCCGGACGCGGGCACCTCGACGAACACCGCCGCCGCGCCGTCGGACAGCCGTGGCAGACCCGGGTCGAGAATGGCGGCCAGCACCGCCGGGATCCGGACGACCTCGGCCCGGTCCCGCGGACCCGCGTTGTACACCCACGGCTCCACCGGCCCCGCCCCGCTCACCGCTTCCAGCGCCTGCGCGGTGAGTGCTTCCAGTTCCGTCGCGACACGCGCGTACTCCGCCTCCGCCTCCCGGTGCACCCACGCGATCGACGAGCCCGGCAGGATGTCGTGGAACTGGTGCAGCAGCACCGTCTTCCACAGCTGGTCCAGCGCCGCGTACGGATACGCGTACCCGGGAACGTGCAGTGCCGCGGCCGTCGCCCACAACTCGGCCTCGCGCAGCGCGTGTTCACTGCGGCGGTTGCCCTGCTTGGTGCGGGCCTGCGAGGTGTACGTCGCCCGGTGCAGTTCCAGATAGAGCTCGCCGGACCACACCGGGGCGTCCGGGTACTCCGCCCGCGCGGCCGCGAAGAAGGCGTTGGGATGCTCGATGACGACCTTCGCCGAGCCCTCCAGGTCGGCCAGCCTCCGCGCCCGCTCCAGCATCTCCCGGTTCGGGCCGCCCCCGCCGTCGCCGTGCCCGAACGGCGCCAGCGAACGCGTACCGCGCCCCTTGTCCTGGTAGTTGCGCACCGCGTGTGCCATCTCCCGCCCGGAGAAGACCACGTTGTACGTGTCGACCGGCGGGAAGTGGGTGAAGATCCGCGAGCCGTCGATGCCCTCCCACCAGAAGGTGTGGTGGGGAAGCTTGTTGGTCTGGTTCCAGGACAGCTTCTGGGTCAGGAACCACTTCATCCCGGCCAGTCCGGCCAGCTGGGGATAGGCCGCCGTGTACCCGAAGGAGTCCGGCAGCCACACCCCTTCCGTCTCCACCCCGAACTCGTCGAGGAAGAAGCGCTTGCCGTGGACGAGCTGGCGGGCCAGCGCCTCACCGCCGGGCAGATTGCCGTCGGCCTCCACCCACATCCCGCCGACGGGTGCCCACTGTCCGTTCTTCACCGCCTCCTGGATACGGGCCCACACCTGCGGATGGTTGTCGCGCACCCAGGCGTACTGCTGTGCCTGCGAGCAGGCGAAGACGAACTCCGGGTACTCCTTCGCCAGGGCCGTGACGTTGGAGAAGGTGCGGGCCGTCTTGCGTTTGGTCTCGCGGACCGGCCAGAGCCAGGCGCTGTCGATGTGCGCGTGGCCGACCGCCGACAGGGTGTGCGCGCTGGCGTGGGCGGGCCGGGACAGGGCGGCTGCGAGGACGTTACGTGCGGCGGCGGCCGTCCCGGAGACGTCGTCGAGATCCAGGGTGTCCAGCGCCCGTTCCAGCGTGTGCATGATCTCGTGGCGGCGCGGCTCGTGCTCGCCCAGCTCCAGCATCAGTTCGCGCAGCACCTGCATGTCCAGCGACAGCTGCCAGACGTCCTCGTCCAGTACGGCGAGATCCGCGCCGGCGAACGTGTAGAGAGGGTCGCTGCCGGCGGTGCGCTTGTCGCCCATCGGGGTGGGGCGGCGGAAGTGATCGGCGAGGATGTCGGGGTTGGACGCGGCCTCGACGAGGAAGGCGACCTGCTCGCCTCCTCGGGCGGGGGAGGCGATGGGGACGTACTGGTTCTGCGGATTGACCGCCTTGACCGGGGTGCCGTCCGGCAGATGGACGAGTGCCTCGGCCTGGTTGCCCGGCCAGCTGCTGACGAAGCCCAGGTCGAACCACGCCTCCACACGGCGTCCCGCCCAGTCCGCGGGCACCTCGCCGCGCACCCGGAACCAGGTCGTGCCCCAGGGCGGACCCCACGGCGTGCCCGTCGCGAACGGCTCGTACACCGCCTCCCGCGCCTGCTCGAACGGCACCGGCTCGTCCGGCACCTGCCAGGCCTCGACGGTCAGCGGCACGGTGGCGGAGTGGATCAGCGGCCGGATGCGCTGCTCCAGGACCCGCTCGACGCGCTGTTCGATCCTGTGGCGTTCGTCGTGCATCTGACTGACACCTACTTCCGGTTGAGATAGGCGAGGCCCGGGTGCACGCCCGTATAGCCGTCGAGGAGACGGCGGGCGACGGTGACGGAGTCGACGAGGGGATGCAGGGCGAAGGCCTTGACGGCGGTGGCGCGCGAACCGCTCTCCGCCGCGGCGAGGACCTCCCGCTCGACGGCCTTCACCGAGGTGACCAGGCCGGCCGCGTGAGGGGGCAGCGGGGCGACCGCGCACGGATGGGCGCCGTTCGCGTCGACCAGGCACGGCACCTCGATCACGGCGTCCTCGTCGAGCTCCGAAAGGGTCGTGCGGTTGCGGACGTTGAGGATGAGGGTGGCCCGCTCGTCACGGGCGATGGCGCGCATGAGCGCGAGCGCCACCTTCTCGTAGCCGCCGGACCCGAGGTCGGCGGCGGCCCGCTCGCCCGCGCCCGACGCCTCGCGGCCCAGCGCCATGTACGTGGCCTCGCGCTCGGCGCGGGTCAGCTCCCAGCGCTTGAGGGAGGGGTCCGCGTAGAAGGCGGCCTGCTGGTCGCGGAGGAACTCGCCCCGCGTCCGCTCGGCCGTCCGGTACGCCTGCACCGTCTCCCGGTTGAAGTAGTAGTAGTGCAGATACTCGTTCGGGATCGCGCCCAGCGAGCGCAGCCACTCGGCGCCGAAGAGCCTGCCTTCCTCGAAGGAGCCGAGGGCCTCGGAGTCGGCCAGCAGCTGGGGGAGTTCGTCCCGGCCGGCGACCCGCAGACCGCGCAGCCAGCCGAGGTGGTTGAGCCCGGCGTAGTCGATCCACACCTCGTCGGGGTCCGCGCCGAGGACGCGCGCGACGCGCCGGCCGAGCCCGACGGGGGAGTCGCAGATCCCGATGACCCGCTCGCCCAGCAGCCGGGACATGGCCTCGGTGACCAGCCCGGCCGGATTGGTGAAGTTGATGACCCAGGCGTCGGGCGCGAGCGCCGCGATCCGCCGGGCGATGTCCATGGCCACGGGCACGGTCCGCAGCCCGTACGCGATTCCGCCCGCGCCGACCGTCTCCTGGCCGAGCACCCCCTCGGCGAGAGCCACGCGCTCGTCGGCCGCGCGGCCCGCGAGTCCGCCCACCCGGATCGCGGAGAAGACGAAGTCGGCGCCGCGCACGGCGTCGTCCAGGCCGGTGGTGACGGTGACCGCCGGCGCGTCCGGGATCCCGGCGGCCTGTTCGGCGAGCACCGTGGCGACCGCGGCGAGCCGGGCGCGGTCGGGATCATGGAGGGTGACGTGGGTGATCCGGCCCTCGGCGTGGTCGCCGAGCAGTGCGCCGTACACCAGCGGCACGCGGAATCCTCCGCCGCCGAGAATCGTCAGCCTCATGCCCCGACCGTCCTCATGCCGTCCGCCGGTGTCCGGTGTATTTCTCCTGCCCAACGCTGTCACCTTTGGGACGTTCGCGCGAGAACCAAGGAGGCCTCGGGCAGTGCCCATTGCGGCGACGCGATCACCGCGTGACCGTTGGATTCTGTCTGATTCCGGTGGATACTGTCGGTTTCCGTCGGGTGACTCCCGGCCTGGCCGAGGGGACCCTTCGATGACCTTCAGCGTTGCCGTACGACCCTGGGAATCACCCGAGCTGACCGGCTGGCTGCGGCTGCCCATGAGGTCCTCATCGCCGAGATCGACGGCACCGCGGTCGGCGTCGGCAAGGACTCCCACCTGGCGAGCGAGTTCGACATCACCGGCGCCGCCCGGCCGGGGGAGCGGCACACCCCCGACGAGATCCAGGCCGGGTACGCCTACCCGCGGGGGGCGCAGCTGAGCCGGGCCACTCCCCGCAGCCGGACACACCACCGTGTGGTCGCGAGCCCGGCCGGCACCTCAGCCCAGGTCGAACACGTTGCGCAGCCCCAGCCGGTAGCGGGTGCGGTCGTGGCGCTTGAGGTGATCGAACTCCGGAGCGCGGAACAGGGGCTTGATCGTGCAGCGCTCGGCCGGTGAACCGATGCGATCGAGGAGGGCGTTGACCGCGGCGCGGGCCGAGGCGTTGGCGCCCTCCATCGTCGCCAGGTCGATGTCGACGGCGACGTAGTCACCGGAGAGATAGAGATTGGGGACCTTCGAGGCCGCCGAGGGACGGTTGTGGAACGTGCCCACGGGGTGGATCAGCAGCTCGTCGTCGTTCGTGGGGTGCGGGGTGCCCAGGCCGTCCACTCCCGGGTCGAGGAACCAGGAGTGCAGAGCGCCGTCCTTGAGGACCGTACGGCCGGTGTCGTTGAGCGCCGCCTTCAACTGCGCCCACACCTCGCGGGCGACCTGCTCGCGCGTGCACTGCTTGGCCGTCTTCCCGTAGAGGATGCCCGGCCTGTCCCACTCGGAGATGTCCACGGACACGCAGTCGACCGCCACTCCGTCGCCGTAGTCCTGCGGGAATTCGCGGTGCGGCCAGTGCTCGGCCTGCTGAATGGCGGTCAGGGACCAGGGGGAGTCGATGCAGTTGAGATGGCCGTGCAGCAGCGGTGCCTTCTCCGTCAGATAGAACTGGATACCCGTCATCCAGTCGGTCTCGAGCCTGTCGCAGCGGGCGAGCTGTGGATCCGCGGCCCGCAGCGCCGCTCCCCAGGTGCGCCGGGCGTGCTCCACCGGTATCGCCGAGACGTAGTGGTCGGCGGTGACCGTCCGCCGCGCCCCGTCGGCATCCTCCATGACCGCCCCGGTGATCCGGCCCGAGCCGTACGCCAGCTCGCGCAGCGTCCAGCCGACCTTGAACTCCACACCCAGCGAGCGCAGATGCCCGACCCAGGGATCGATCCAGGCCTCATTGGTCGGGGCGTTGAGGATCCGGTCCAGCGGACCGTCCGCACCCCGCCCGAGCGCGTTGAACACGAACGCCTCCAGCAGCGTGGCGACCGTGCGCGTACTGGCCTCCTCGGCCTTGGTCGCCACGATGTTGCGGGTCAGCCCGATCGCGAGGATGCGCTGGTAGTCGTACGACATCTCCTCGGCGCGGATGAAGTCCCACCAGGGGGTGCGCTCCCAGGCCTGGTCCCGCCGCTCGTCGCAGCTGGTGAGGAAGACCAGTCCGCGGTTCACGAAGTACGCCGTCTCGTGCAGCGGGATGCCCAGAGCCGTGTCGAAGAACGCCGTGAGGGCCCGGCGGATCTCGTCGAGGGTGAGCTCGGCCGGGCGGTGCCCGGGCCAGGGGAGCGGGATGCGCAGATCCTCGCGCCCGGTGCGGGCGAAGGACATCTCGGGCGGCGCGACGAGGTTGTCCCAGACGCCGTTGGCGTTGCCCGGGAAGGGGATGCGTCGCATCGTGTCCGGCAGGTTGTGGTAGATGCCCGGGATGAAGCGGAAGCCGTGCTCGGCGGGGAGGGGGCGGCGCCCGCCCTTTCCGGTGCCCGGTACGTCCATGCTGCGGGCCTTGCCGCCCAGCGCTCTGCGCTCGTACACCGTCACGCGTAAGCCGCGCTCGGCGAGTTCATGAGCCGCGGTGAGCCCCGCGACGCCGCCGCCCAGGACGGCGACCGAGGGCGAGGGTGAGGCGGGCGCCGCGGCCGCCGTCCCGTTTCCGGTGGTGAGCGCCGCGGCGGATCCGGCCGCCGCGGCCCCTGCGATGAAGGTGCGCCGTGTGGTGCCCGACCGATCCATGCCCAGCCCCCTACTCGACGGTAACTGTCACGTCCGGCGCAGGAGCATACGGTCGGCCCCACTGACCCGGAACCCGCATGCGGGCCCATTCACCAAGCGCGACACACGGCGCGAGACAATGGAGCCATGCCCCGACGTACCGCCCGCCCCCAGCAGCCCACCGTCACCGCCGAGTCGCCCTGCCCCTGCGGGCTGCCCGCCTCGTACGGTGCCTGCTGCGGCCGGTTCCACACCGGACAGGCCGCCGCCCCGACCGCCGAGCTGCTGATGCGCTCCCGGTACAGCGCCTTCGTCGTCCGAGACGAGGCGTATCTGCTGCGCACCTGGCACCCCGCCACCCGGCCGGCCTCCGTCGACTTCGACCCCGGCATGCGCTGGAGCGGTCTGGACATCCTGGACACCGCCGACGGCAGCATGTTCCACACCACCGGCACGGTCACGTTCGTCGCCCGCTACACGTACGACGGTGAGCCCGGCGAACTGCACGAACGCAGCCGCTTCGAGCGCCACGACGGCGCCTGGGTGTATGCGGACGGTACGTTCGAACAGTGAGCGGGGGAGCGTCGCGGGCCCAACGGGACCGACCGGACAGGGCCTGGCACGAAAACACCGTTGTGGCCCGGTCCCCGGCGCGTCTACGGTCCCGATCATGTTGCCTGTGGTCGAGACGGACGACGAGTGGGCCGCGATCGTCCCCGACGAGACGGTCATGCGGCCCGGCGCGGAGGATCTCTGCGCCCGCCTCGGACTGGCCGGAGCCCCGCTGACCCGCTTCACCGAAGGGTCACAGCCGGTCTACGCGGTCGGTGACGAGCACGTTCTCAAGCTCTTCCCCGGGACGGCCGCGCAGGACGGCATCGCCGAGGGACGGGTCCTGACCCACCTTCAGGGCCGACTGCCCGTCCCCACCCCTCGGGTCCGTGACTTCGGCCCGTACGAGAACGGCTGGCACTACGTCCTCATGTCCCGACTCCACGGCGAAGGCCTGGCCGTCGCCTGGGAGCGCATACCTCGGGCCGACCGGGAGCGGATCGTCGCCGAGGCCGGCGAAATCCTCGCCGCGCTGCACGCGCTCGACCCCGGGCCGCTCGCGGACGTCCTCGGCCCCGGCGACTGGGGGGCGTTCGTCGACCGGCAGCGCGCGGGCGCCGTCGAGCAGCAGCGCCGGCACGGGCTGCCGGAGCCCTGGCTGGAGCAGATCCCCGGTTTCCTCGGCTCGGTGGCGCTGACGCCGGACCCGCAGCACTGCCTGCTGCACACCGAGTTCATGCGCCAGCACCTGCTCGCCGACCCGGACGGATGGCGGCTCACCGGGCTCTTCGACTTCGAGCCCGCGATGATCGGCCACCGGGCCTACGACTTCGTCGGCGTCGGCCTTTTCGTCACCCGCGGCGACCCGCACCTGATGGGCCGGTTCGTCACGGCGTACGGCCGCACCTTCGAGCCGGCCGAGCTCCTCGCGTACACGCTGCTGCACGTGTACAGCAATCTGCCCTGGTACCTGCGCGAGCTGCCCGCGCCACCGGAGCCGACGCTCGAGTCCCTCGCGCAGCAGTGGTTCGGCGCATGTTGATCGGACCGGCCCTGGTGGCCGGGGGCGGGCCCGACCGGTGAGGAGGGAGTCAGACGCCCGGACAAGGGACTCAGGCGCCCGTCGTCGATCCGGGCCGCACGATCATGAGTACGGTGACCGTCGCCCACAGAAGGTTGAACATCCCGGTGTACATGGCGAGCCGCTTGGTGTCCGCGATCTCGGCAGGACCCTCCAGGACGGCGCTCTGCCGGGGCAGCACCAGCGCGGCGAGCACGGCGGCGGCCGTCGCGGTGAGCACCATCGACACGATCAGCCAGGTGTCCCCCAGCACATGCAGGCTGTTGGCGGTCGCGAGTCCGAAGACGGGCACGACGACGCCGACGAGTGCGTACACCCGGCAGACGCGGTGGAGATTGCGGAGAACGGCACGCGCCCGGTCGTCGCCGGGCTCGGCCATGACACGGCGCGCGGCTGCGGGGAACATGCTGGCCGCCACGGTCACCGGGCCCACGGCGACGATCGCGGCCAGGACATGGACGATGAGGAGGATCTTGGTCACGGGGCGACGCTAACGAGAGCCCCGCCACCCCTCACAGCGGCAGGAGCGCCAGAGTTCAACGGGTTCCTGCCAGCCGGTCAGCGCGCCCCGCCGGGTCGCACCACCAGCCCCGGGTTGTACGCGGCCAGCACTTTGTTCGCCCTGGCCAGCGCCGCGAGGGCGTGCTCGCGGTCCGCCTGGTCCTCGCTGCAGAAAGGTGCCCGGAACCGGAGGGCCTCGCGCGCCGCGCACTCGGCGTCGATCTCCGCGTGCAGGATGCCGACCGGCATGCAGGACCCGATGAGGGCTGCGACGCCGTCGGGAATCGGGACGGGGACAAGGTTCGACGCGGTCACGTGAGGTCCTTTGCTGATGTTGCTCCGGGGTCGCCGGGCATGGGTGGTGTTCTCCCTCTATACGTACCGGATGCGCTTCACCGTTCGTCAGCGGGTCCGTCTCTGTGCCGCAACCGTTCCGGAACCGACCGTTGATTTCGCCTTACGCAAGAGTAGGTTGATCTCCCGGTAACTCTCGGTAAGTCCGACGTCGCACCCGCGGAACAGGAGCCGACCATGGGCGTACGCAAGAATCTCAAGAAGGCCAAGCAGCGCGCTGACCTGGCAGATCGTGCCGCGGTCGAGCTGATCAGGGAGGGCGGGACCGTGCGTGAGGTACGTGCCGCCCGGCTCGCGCGGCCCGCCGCCTCCGGATCGACGGCCGACATCCCCTTCGTGAACGCCGAGGAAGCCCCCGACGCCGTCGTCCTCAGGCGCAAGGAGTCCGGCGCCTGGCGGACCGTCACCGCGGCCGAGTTCGCCCGCGAGGTCGCCGCCGTCGCCAAGGGTCTCATCGCGGCCGGCCTGGAGCCCGGCGGACGGGTCGCGCTGATGTCCCGCACTCGTTACGAATGGACCGTCCTCGACTTCGCGGTCTGGGCGGCCGGCGGCCAGTCCGTACCGGTCTACGCCACCTCGTCGGCCGAACAGATCGCCTGGATCCTGCGCGACTCCGGCGCCCGTCTGGTCGTCGTGGAGAACGACGACAACGCCGCGACCGTCGCCGAAGCCGCACAGGAGCTGCCCGAGCCGCCGCCCGTCTGGCGCATTGACGACGGAGCCCTGGACCGGCTCACCCGGCTCGGCCGCGACACCCCCGACGAGGAGATCGCCAAGCGGCGCGCCGCACTCACGCCCGACACCATCGCCACGCTCTGCTACACATCCGGAACCACCGGCCGTCCCAAAGGCTGTGTGCTCACCCACGGCAATCTGCACGCCGAGGCCGCCAACATGGTGGAGCTGCTCCACCCCGTGTTCAAGGAGGTCACCGGTCAGACCGCCGCCACCCTCCTCTTCCTTCCCCTCGCGCACATCCTCGGACGCACGATCCAGGTCGCGTGCCTCCTGGCGCGCATCGAGCTCGGCCACTGCCCCAGCATCAAGCCCGCCGAACTCCGGCCCGAACTGCGCCAGTTCAAGCCGACCTTCCTCGTCGGAGTGCCGTATCTCTTCGAGAAGATCCATGACGCCGGCCGCGCCACGGCCGAGAAGATCGGGCGCGGCTCGTCCTTCGAACGGGCCGACCGGATCGCCGTACGCTTCGCGGAGGCGTATCTCGACCGGTTCATGGGCCGTGGCAAGGGCCCCGGCGCCGGGCTGTACCTCGCCTGGGCGCTGTACGACCTGCTCGTCTACCGGCGGATCAGGAAGGAGCTCGGCGGCAGGCTGCGGTACGCCATCAGCGGCGGCTCACCGCTGGACCGCGCGCTGAACCTGTTCTTCTACACCGCCGGGATCGTCGTCTACGAGGGATACGGCCTCACCGAGACCACCGCGGCGGCCACCATCACCCCGCCGCTCGGCCCCCGCCCCGGGACGGTCGGCCTGCCCATACCCGGCACCGCCGTACGGATCGCCGACGACGGGGAGGTCCTCATCAAGGGCGGCATCGTCTTCGGCTCGTACTGGAACAACCCAGCGGCCACCGCGGAGGTGCTGCGCGACGAATGGTTCGCGACCGGCGACCTCGGCAGCCTCGATGACGAGGGCTACCTCACCATCACCGGCCGGAAGAAGGACATCCTGGTCACCTCCGGCGGCAAGAACGTCTCGCCCGCCGTGTTGGAGGACCGGCTGCGCAGCCGCCCGCCCGTCGGCCAGTGCATCGTCGTCGGGGACAACCGGCCCTTCGTCGCGGCGCTCGTGACACTCGACCCGGAGGCCGTGCAGCACTGGCTCGCCGTCCGCGGACGCCCCGTGGACACCCCGCTCGACAGCCTGCGCGACGACCCGGACATGATCGCGGACGTGGGCAGAGCCGTCGAGTACGCCAACAAGGCCGTGTCCCGGGCCGAATCGATCCGTGAATTCCGTATCGTCGCGGGCGAGTTCACCGAGGAGAACGGCCTGCTGACACCGTCGCTGAAGATCAGGCGGCACGCGGTCGCGGCCGCGTACGCCACGGAGATCGAGGCGCTCTACGGCTGAAGGGGGCTCCGGCCCCGGCCCCCACGGCTCCGGCCCCCCACGGCTCCGGCCCCCCACGGCTCCGGCCCCCACGGCCCGGGCCCGCTGCCGGACCCGTGGTCCGAAGCTCAGCCGCCCGACCCCGACAGCACCTCCGAGAGGTCGTACCGCACCGGCTCCTCCAGCTGGGTGTACGTACAACTGTCGGGGGTGCGGTCGGGGCGCCACCGCCGGAACTGCGCGGTGTGCCGGAAGCGATCGCCCTCCATATGGTCGTAGGCGACCTCCACGACCCGCTCGGGCCGCAGTGCCACCCACGACAGATCCTTCTTGCCCGACCAGCGGCTCGGCGCACCGGGCAGCCGGGCCGACTCGTGCGCCGCCTCCTCGGACCACCGCGCCCAGGGATGGTCCGACACATCCGTCATGCGCTGCGGCTCCAGCTCGGCCACCAGTTCCTCGCGCCGCTTCATCGAGAACGCGGCGCACACGCCCACGTGCTGGAGTGCGCCCCCGTCGTCGTACAGGCCGAGCAGCAGGGAACCGACGACCGGCCCGCTCTTGTGGAAGCGGTAGCCGGCGACGACGACATCCGCGGTCCGCTCATGCTTGATCTTGTACATCAGCCGGGTGTCGGGGCGGTACGGAAGGTCGAGCGGCTTGGCGATCACCCCGTCGAGCCCGGCGCCCTCGTATCGCTCGAACCACTCCGCGGCGACCGTGGTGTCCGTCGTGGCCGGTGCGAGATGTACGGGGTCACGGGCGCCGCCCAGCGCCTCGGTGAGCGCCGCCCGCCGGGCGGCCATCGGGGTGTCCAGCAGCGACTCGTCGCCGAGTGCGAGGAGATCGAAGGCGACAAAGCTCGCCGGGGTCTTCTCGGCGAGCATCCGCACCCGCGAGTCCGCCGGATGGATGCGCTCCGTGAGCCGGTCGAAGTCCAGCCGTCCCTCGTACGCGATCACGATCTCGCCGTCGACGACACAGCGCTCCGGGAGATTGTCGCGGAGCGAGACCACCAGCTCCGGAAAGTAGCGGGTGAGCGGCTTGCCGGTGCGGCTGCCGATCACCACCTCGTCACCGTCCCGGTGGACGATCGCACGGAAGCCGTCCCACTTGGCTTCGTACTGCATCCCGGGCGGGATCTTCGCCACGGACTTGGCGAGCATCGGCTTCACGGGCGGCATCACCGGCAGATCCATACGGCGATTGTCCGGTATGCGGGCCGTCGCGGCACGGCCTACGCTGGCGGGCATGGCCGGAGCGGTGGAACTGGAAGTGGGGGAGCGGACCGTCCGTGTGTCCAACCCCGACAAGGTGTACTTCCCCGAGCACGGCTACACCAAGCTGGACATGGTCCAGTACTACCTCGCCGTCGGCGAGGGCATCACCCGAGCCCTGCGCGACCGCCCCACGACACTGGAGCGCTACCCCGACGGAGTGACCGGCGAGTCCTTCTTCCAGAAGCGCGCCCCCAAATACCTCCCCGACTGGATCCCGACCGCCCACATCACCTTCCCCAGCGGCCGGTCCGCGGACGAGATGTGTCCCACGGAGCCCGCCGCCGTCCTGTGGGCCGCCAACCTCGGAGCCGTCACCTTCCACCCCTGGCCCGTGCGCCGCGACGACACCGACCACCCCGACGAACTGCGCATCGATCTCGACCCGCAGCCCGGCACCGACTACGCCGACGCCGTGCGCGCCGCCCACGAACTGCGTGTCGTCCTCGACGAGGCAGGCCTGCGCGGCTGGCCCAAGACGTCCGGCGGACGCGGACTCCATGTGTTCGTACCGATCGAACCGCGCTGGACCTTCACCCAGGTCAGGCGCGCCGCGATCGCCTGCGGCCGGCAGCTGGAGCGCCGGATGCCCGACCAGGTCACCATCAAGTGGTGGAAGGAGGAGCGCGGCGAGCGGATCTTCGTCGACTACAACCAGACCGCCCGCGACCGCACCATCGCCTCCGCCTACTCCGTCCGCCCCCGCCCCAACGCCCCGGTCTCCGCGCCCCTGCGCTGGGAGGAGATCGACGACGCCGTGCCGGAGGACTTCGACATCAAGACGATGCCCGCCCGGTACGCCGAAGCCGGCGATGTCCACGCGGACATGGACGACCACCGCTTCAGCCTGGAGAGCCTGCTGGAACTCGCCCGCCGCGACGAGGCTGAGCACGGGCTCGGGGACCTGCCGTACCCGCCGGAGTACCCGAAGATGCCGGGCGAGCCGAAACGGGTCCAGCCGAGCAGGGCCAAGAAGGCCAAAGGCGAGGACTGACCCCGTCCAGGGGTGGGGTTCACAGGGTTCACCGCTGTCAGTGGTGAACCGGACACGCGCTGGGGGGGGGGGGGGGGCCCCCCCCCCCCCCCCGCCCACCACCCGGGCGGAGCCCAACTTTTCCTGTTTCCCCCCCCCCCCCCTTTGTTCTTTGTTGGGGCCGGTCTTCCCCCGGGAAC
>NZ_JBWKDT010000004.1:324798-326122 GCF_056435785.1 Streptomyces sp. NPDC043870 | reverse complement strand
AGAAAGAGAAAAAGAGGGGAGAACCGGTATGTTAGGGGGGGGGGGGCGTCGTGGGTTCCCTTTGGGGGGGGGCCCCCCCCCCCCCCCCCCCCTCTCCCCCCCCCCCCCCCCCCCCCCCCCCCGCCAACGCTGGAGCCGGACTCGACTGCTCCGGCTTCCCCCACTACCCCTTGTAGTTCTTGTTGGGGACGTACTTCCCCAGGGAACCGTCCGGCTTCACCTCCCAGACTCCCTTGATGTACTCCGGACGGATCCCGCCCGGGAAAGCGATCTCGTCCTCGTGGGAGTAGGGGCTGTCGTCGAAGGTCTGGTTGATGTCGATCCCACCGGGCGCATCGATGTCGTAGACGTACTTGGCGCCCCACTTGGTGGCGAAATCCTCGTTGTACGTGGTGCCGACGAAGGCCGACGGCTCACTGTCGTTGACGTAGCTGTCCAGGTCCGTGTTGTACTCGCTCCGCGGCGCGAAGCCCTCCTCGAAGATGACGCTCGGCGGGCGGTCGTCATTGCGGAAGAGGGGCTCATGTGTGTCACGCCATGTCAGATTGCCCTGACCCTCGATGCTTTCCTGGATGCTCTCCACATCCACGTCGGGGTCGATCGCCACCTCCGGGTGAGGATTGGGCCTCGGAGCAACGTCCTTGTCGTGATCTTTGTCGCTGTCCTGGTCTTTGTCGTTGTCTTTGTCGTTCTGCTGCGTCTGATCGGAACAGGCGCCGGAGCCGAGAGCGGCGTTCGCGGCATCTTCGGCCTCTTGATAGGTGTCGTAGCCGGGGACCGCAGCACTGGCGGTGCCCATGACGGCGGCGGCAGCGGCGGCGAGACTGGACTGCATGGACTGCATGCCCGCTTCGGGAGTGCTGCCGGCCCCATTGCCGGGGCCTACGGCCAGGGTGACCCGACCGCTGGAGCCGTGCACCGACATGGCGATGCCGGCGCCCATGCCACCACCGACGCCGGTGGTGTCGCAGTCCTTCTCGGGGTCCTCGGGCTGATCGGGGTCCTCGGACTCCGGGTCCTCAGGCTCTGTCGACTGGCCGCCGGAGCTGCTGCCACCGGTCGATCCGCCGGAGGTGCCACCACTGCTGCCACCAGTCGATCCGCCGGAGGAACCACCACTGCTGCCACCAGTCGATCCGCCGGAGGAACCACCACTGCTGCCACCAGTCGATCCGCCGGAACTCGGGCCACCGATGAGACCACCGATGAGACCACCGATCAGACCGCCATCGGTGCCGCCGGAGGAGCCGCCGGTGCTGCCGCCGGTTGATCCGCCAGAGCTGGGTCCTCCGGAGTTGGAGCTGCCTGACGCGCCTCCGGACGA
>NZ_JBWKDT010000004.1:272068-324702 GCF_056435785.1 Streptomyces sp. NPDC043870 | reverse complement strand
CGAACTGCCAGTGCTGCCGCCCGATGAACCGCCGGAGCTGGAGCCGCCAGAGTCGGAGCCGCCGGAGTTGGAGCTGCCTGACGCGCCTCCGGACGAACTGCCAGTGCTGCCGCCCGATGAACCGCCGGAGCTGGAGCCGCCAGAGTCGGAGCCGCCGGAGTTGGAGCTGCCTGACGCGCCTCCGGACGAACCGCCGGTGCTGCCGCCGGTTGATCCGCCGGAGCTGGAGCCGCCTGACGTGTCGCCGGAGGAGCCGCCGTTGTTGCCGCCGGTTGACCCGCCGGAGTTGGAGCCGCCTGACGCGCCTCCGGACGCACCGCCAGTGTTGCCGCCCGATGAACCTCCGGAAGAACCACCGGACGAACCGCCGCTGCTGCCACCGGAGGCACCACCGGAGCTCGTAGCTCCGTCAGAGCCACCGCTGTTGCCCCCCGTCGACCCGCCCGAACTCGACCCGCCCGAACTGGACCCACCGTCGGCGCCGCCACTGCTCCCGCCAGTGTCGCCACCCGTCGAGCCACCGGAGCTTGAACCACCGGAGCTTGAACCGCCGGAAGTGGAGCCGCCGGAGTCAGTTCCACCGGAATTCGTCCCGCCAGAGCTCGTGCCGCCCGAACCCGTGCCGCCCGAACCCGAACCTCCGTCAGTGCCTCCGCTGTCGCCGCCGGTCGAACCATTCGAACCGGTCGCGCCGTTGTCCCCGCCGCCGGTGCTCCCCGTGTCGCCGGTGCTCCCCGTGCCGCCGGTGCCGCCGGTGTCTCCACCGGTCGCACCGCCCGTTCCGCCGCCACCTGGCCCGCCGCCGCCCGTCCCGCACGACGAGTCGGTGATGTTGCAGACCGCGGCATGGAGCCCGTCGTTGATGCGACGCGATATCCCACCGGTCACCAAGGCCAGAATGATCACCACGACGAGCACGAGGAGTCCGACGTACTCCACAGCCGTCTGTCCCCGGTCGCGTCGCCAGAAGAGCATCCACGTGAGGGACAACCGGGAGAGCGCCTCACGAAGGTTCCGTGTCCGCGCCGGCACCCCGAACCACGTGCGGCTCTGGGGCTGGGTGAGGAACGTCAGGATCAGTACCGGTAACAGTAGTTGGCTGAGACCCAGGTACGACCCGGTGGCGAGGTTGAACAGGCTGCCGGCGATCAGCCACACCTGAATGGCGACCAGTCCGCCCCAGACGCGCTTGTCGCCTCTGGGGACATGCCACACGAGCACCCCGGCCAGGACACCAGGCGTGGCGGCGTACAGCGCAAGGCCGAACAGTCCCGGAGTCATCAACTCAGTGGCGATGGCGGAGCCGATCACCCCGAGTCCGCCGACGACCGTGAACGCGAACAGCGCGTGCAGCAGAATACGCGCGGCCTTGAGCGAGGGCGGCAGTGTGCGCCGGTCGCCCGCGTACGGCGTGGGGACACCGGCGTACGTGACGCCGGAATGCGTGCGGAGACCGAGCCCCGACAAGCTCCTCACTCAACCTCTCCCGTCTGCGCATGAATTGACCAGCGCCACACCAACTGACAGGAAGAGCCCCGTCGAAACCAGGCATCAGGTCCGCCGGACTGTTCCCGCACGTTTGTGCGTCCCCCGAGAGCACCACCCACGCTAGGTCCGGACTTGGGCCCAGAGACAGGGTCCACGGGCCTACCGCGGACCCATGGTCCTCGGCCGGGACCGGGCCTCACCCGACCACGAACTTTCAGTACAGAGACCTTTCGGACGCCGGCCGTGCCCGGATCACGCGCCGCCCCGCAGGTCTGCCGCACGCCACTGACGACGCCGCGTGCGGCAGACCCAGGAACCGTTGCGGTCCGGCGCTACAGCTCCTTGATCCGGATGTTGCGGTACGAGATCACGTCCGTCGTCCCGTGGACCTGGAGTCCGATGTACCCCTGCGCGTAGCGCCGGCCGTCCGTACCCGGGTCGTCGGCGCGCGGCGGGACGAAGTCCTGGCCGCCGGTGTTGTCGAACTCGTTGATCAGGACACCGTTGCGGTGGACCGAGTAGTGCTGGCCGACCACGCGGATCTCGTAGTCGTTCCAGGTTCCCTTCGGGGTGACCCCGGCGCCGCCGAGGCCCACGCGGTCGAAGCCGTAGATCGACCCCGTCTTGTACATGTCGCCGTCGGGCCGGTCCAGGACCTGCACTTCATGGCCGTACTTGATCGCGACCCACTCGGGGCGCGGCTCCTCCGGGTTGTCGTGGACGTACGGGAAGCGCACGAAGGCACCGCTGTTCGCGTTCCCCGTTCCCGGGGCGTCGTCCCGCCACTGCAGCTTCAGCGAGAAGTCGCCGTACTGCCGCTGCGGGAACCACAGCATGCCCAGGCCACCCTTGGTGGTGCCGCTGGTCATCGAGCCGTCGGTGTTCAGCCCGAAGGAACCCCCGCCCACGTGCTGCCACTTGGCGAACGAGGCGGCCGTGCCGTCGAACAGATCGCGGTAGCCGGTGTTCTGGCCCGGCTTCCCGATGCCGGACTGCTTGGCCGCCCGGTAGATCTTTTTGTGTTCGCGCTGGTCGATGACCCCGTCCGCGAGCAGGTTGTCCAGCACCTTGTCGACATGCTTGAGGAAGAGCGCGTGCGACGTCCAGTCCTTCTCGTCCTCGATCAGCTCGTTGATGGTGCAGCGGGAGCGGGTGATCCGGTTCGGTACGCCCGTGTCGACCGTGCCGACGATGACGGTCAGCCGCTCGTCGAACTCCGGGCAGTTGGGCGCCGGAACGCCACCGCTCTCCGCGACGGTGAAGGACACCTTCTGCGCCTCCGACGTGTTGCCGGCCTTGTCGGTCGCCCGGTGCTGCACGGTGTGGAAGCCGACCCGGTCGACGATCACCGGCGTGGTGTAGGCGAGGTACGGACCGCCGTCGAGCGAGTACTCCACCTTGTCCACACCGGAGTCCGCGTCGGTCGCGGTCACCGTCACCGTGGCGCTCGTGATGAACGCGCCGTCCGAGTTCTTGGCCCCCGTCACGGTCGCCGAGGTCACCGGCGGTGTCTTGTCCTGCGACGGCGGGGCGACGACCGTGAAGTCGACGGCCTTCTCGGCAGCCGCGTTGCCGGCTTTGTCGGTGGCCCGGTAGCGGACCTTGTGGGTGCCCACTTCATGGATCATCACGGGCGCCGTGTAGGGCTGCCAGGGGCCGTTCGCCCCGAGCGCGTACTCGATGGTGTTGACGCCGGAACCGGTGTCCGAGGCGGCGACGGTGACCGTCGCCATCCCCAGATACTGGCCCTGTTCGTTCTTCTCGCCGGTCACGGTCGCCGAGGTCTCCGGCGGTGTCCTGTCGTCCGTCGGCGGGGCGACGACCGTGAAGTCGACGGCCTTCTCGGCAGCCGTGTTGCCGGCTTTGTCGGTGGCCCGGTAGCGGACCTTGTGGGTGCCCACTTCATGGATCATCACGGGCGCCGTGTACGGCTGCCAGGGGCCGTCCGCCCCTACCGCGTACTCGACCTTGTCCACGCCCGAGCCGGCGTCGGTCGCCGACACGGTCACCGTGGCATGCCCGATGTACGCGCCGTCGGCGTTCTTCTCGCCCTCCACCTTCGCCGAGGTCTCCGGCGCGGTGGTGTCCTCGCCGCCGCCCTCGGTCACGGTGAGGATGCCCTGCATCTGCCCGTGGCCGGGAATCGTGCAGTGGAAGCGGTAGCGGCCCGGTGTGAGCGTGACCTCCACCGAATGCTTTCCGCCCTGGTCGTCATTGGGGTTCGCCAGGATGTTGAGCGGGACGTCGTTGTTGTACTCGGGGTCGGAGACGTCGAAGGTCAGCGTGTGCGGCATCCCGGTGGTGTTGCCGGTCGCCGTGCTGTTCTCGAAGACGATCGTCGTCGGCCCCGCCACCGCGCTGGTGGGGAAGGACGCATAGCGGTCGATGGCGTCGCCCGCGGTCCAGGTGAGGACCTGGGCCGCGGCCACGTCGGCCTCCCTCTCGCCGGCCTGCCCGTGCGCGACGGTCGAGGTCAGCCCCAGGACCATCGCCAGCGCCCCGAGCAGCGCGGTCCACAGACGGAGTTGCCGGTGCGGTACGTGTCTCACTGGACGGCCGCCTTCCTCGCGAGCTGATCGGCGGCCGGGGTCGGCCCGCCGCCCTTGTACGTCACGCGCCACAGCGCGGACTTGGAATCGGAGGTGAAGAAGCCGCGCCCGTAGTCGAGGACGTACAACGAGCCGTCCGGTGCGAACTTCCAGTCCATGAGGTTGCGGATACCGGTCGTCCCGGTCGGGACGATCTTCTTCAGGGACTCGGCGTGGACCGGGATCCCGCCCTTGCCGACGGTCTTCGGGTCGGTCAGCACCGCGTGACGCGGCTGGTCGCCGTCGTAGAAGTCGCCGACGAACCACTTCCCGTCCCAGTACGACGGCCACTTCACCGCGGAGTCACTCGCCGCGTCGAAGCGGTACACCGGGCCGTTCATCGTCGCCTGGCCGCCGCCCCTGAGCCACGGCAGCAGCAGCTTCTGCTCCTCCACCTTGTAGCTCGGGATGCCGGCGGCGTCGCGCGGGTAGTCCGGGCCGCCGCCCTGCGGCGAGTACCAGATGGTGTTGGCGGTGACCGGCGGCAGCTTCACCAGGCCGTCGTTGTTGGGCGACTCGTTCTTCGGCGCGTCGCAGTCGTACCAGCCGAGCGGCCTGCTCGGATCGGGCAGATTACGGTCCCGGTAGGGCTGCTTGTTGCCCATGCAGTACGGCCAGCCGTGGTTGCCCGCCTTGGTGATGGCGGCGAAGGTGTCGTACTTGGCCGGGCCCCAGGTGGTCGACGGCGAACCGGCGTCCGGGCCGACCCAGCCCGCGTACAGAATGTCGGTGCTCTTGTCGACGAAGATGCGTGCCGGGTTGCGGACCCCCATCACATAGATCTCGCCGCGCGTCCTGCCGCCGCCCTCGTCGGGCTCCTTGCCGGTGAAGAGGTTGCCCTCGGGGAGGGTGTAGGTGCCGTCGTCCTCGGGGTGGATACGGAGGATCTTGCCGTTGAGATTGTTGGTGTTGCCGGCGGTGCGGCGCGCGTCCGCGAACGAGACGCCCTTGAAGTTCGGCTCCGGGTTGTTGCCCGAGTAACCGGAGCTGAATCCGGAGGAGTTGTTGTCACCGGTCGCGATGTACAGATTGCCCTTGGAGTCCCAGGACATCCCGCCGCCCGCGTGGCAGCAGCTGTGGATCTGCACCGGCCACTTCAGCAGCACCTTCTCGCTCGCCAGATCCAGCTTGTCGGTGGCGAGGTCCAGGGTGAAGCGGGAGACGTACCGCTCGGCCATGTGCGTGTCGCGGTTGATCCGCGAGTGCGGTGTGTAGTGCAGGTACACCCAGCCGTTGGTCATGAAGTCCGGGTCGAGCTCGATGCCGAGGAGCCCCTCCTCGTTCTTGGTGAGTTCGTCGCCGCCGCCCTTGTTGCCGAAGACCGTGAGCGCGCCTGCGAGCGTCACCTGCTTCGTCTTCGGGTCGTAGACGTGGATCTCGCCCTTGCCCTTGCCGATGTCGGGGTTGTTCCAGTCGGTCACCACCGGCTGGGAGGAGTCGGCGCCGCCCCGCCCGATGTAGAGCATCCGCCCGTCGGGGGCCGCGACCAGGCCGTGCGGCTCGCCGATCTGGTCGTTCCGGCCGGGCTGGTTGGGCTGGGTGACGCGCTCCGCCGTGTAGTTGGCGGTGATGGTGGCCTTGCAGTCGGCACGAGAGGTCCGCGAGGTCCATGCCAGCGCGCCGCGCAGATGGTCGCGGAAGTCGGTCTCGGCGTACGAGTCGACCGTGCCGCCCATTCCGGTGTAGAAGGACCGGCCGCCGTCGTAGTCACGGCACCAGGAGACGGGGTGGTCCCAGCCGTTCGCGCCCTGGCCGGGCTGGTACGAGCTCTCCTTGAGCCGGGCGACCGTGTGGACGGAACCGGACGGGTTCACCGCCCAGTTGAACCACTTGTCGGGCCGCTTCCAGTTCAGCGGGAGGCTCTTGGTGGCGGGGTGCTGACGGTCGCCGACCTCGACGACCGCGCGCTGCACGGTGGCGGGGGAGGTGGTGGGCCGGGCGCCGACGAGGCCCGTGAACCAGTCCGAGTACGGTTCGGTGCGAGCCGCGTCATGAATGCCGACGAAGCCGCCGCCCGCCTCCATGTACGCCTCCAGGCCCGCCTCCTGCTCCGGGTCGAGCACGTCCCCGCCGCCGGTCAGAAAGACCACGGCGTTGTACTTCCCGAGCCGCTTGGCGTTGGTGAAGACGGAGGCGTCGTCGGTGGCCTCGGTACGGAAGCGGCCCGCGGCCGGTCCGGTCAGGCCGATCTGCTCGATCGCCGCGATACCGGCGTCGACGGTCGCCGACTCGCCGGTGGCCGAGGCATGGAAGACGAGCACCCGTACGTTCGCACCGCCCGGCGGTGAGGGCAGAGACAACGTTGTCGGCGTGTTCGGAGTGTTCGGAGTGTTCGGCGTGGTCGGCGTGTCGGCTGACGTGCTTGTCGGCGGATCCGGTGCGGGCCGGGCCGCCGCTGTCCCGCCGAGCAGGGACACGGCCAGCGATCCGGCCAGCAGTGCCGCCGCCGTCCCGCGCCGGGATCTCGACCGGTGATGTGGTGCACGGTGCATGTGGTCACCCACCCCTCATTGGTCACAGCAACAGCGGTGAAGCTAGACCCCTTTTGACGAGTCGCCAATAGGTATGGCTGCAATCGGACGAACTTTGTCCTGGGTGTGGAGAAACGTAGATCACCCGGTTACCGTGTGCCCGGCTCGACCCAATTTCCCGACGGCACTGGGGAGTTCGCATGGACAGACGGAGCTTCAACCGGCGTCTGCTGGCGGGAGGTGCGGTCGCGGCGACGGGGGTGACATCGTTGTCTTCTGTGTCTCCTGTCGTCGCCCCGGCCGCCGCCTCCGCCGACGGCACACCGGAGACTGCCCCGGCCGGCGGTCGGATACGCCATCTCAAGTTGTACGCGGAGAAACTGCCGGACGGTCAGATGGGATACGGCCTCGAGAAGGGCAAGGCCACCGTGCCCGGGCCGATGATCGAGCTGATCGAAGGGGACACCCTGCACATCGAGTTCGAGAACACGATGGATGTGGCGGCCAGTCTCCATGTGCACGGCGTGGACTACGACATCGCCAGCGACGGCACGAGGATGAACAAGAGCCATGTCGAGCCCGGTGGCACGCGTACGTACACCTGGCGCACCCATGCCCCCGGCAGGCGCAAGGACGGGACCTGGCGGCCGGGCAGCGCGGGCTACTGGCACTACCACGACCATGTCGTGGGCACGGACCACGGGACGGGCGGCATCCGCAAGGGCCTGTACGGCCCGGTGGTGGTGCGGAGGAAGGGCGACATCCTCCCGGACAAGCAGTTCACGATCGTCTTCAACGACATGACGATCAACAACAAGCCGGCGCATCAGAGCCCGAACTTCCAGGCCACGGTGGGCGACCGGGTCGAGATCGTCATGATCACTCACGGCGAGTACTACCACACGTTCCATATCCACGGTCACCGTTGGGCGGACAACAGGACCGGACTGCTCACGGGACCGGACGACCCGTCACGCGTCGTCGACAACAAGATCACAGGTCCGGCCGACTCCTTCGGCCTGCAGATCATCGCGGGCGAGCAGGTGGGCGCGGGTGCGTGGATGTACCACTGCCATGTGCAGAGCCATTCGGACATGGGAATGGCTGGGCTGTTCCTGGTGGCGAAGCCGGACGGGACGATTCCGGGGTACGAGCCGCATCATCCGGCCGCGCAGGGCGCGAAGTCGCCGGACTCCTCCGGAGATCACGCCCACTGACGGCGCAGGCGGTCCGCGATGCCGCGGACGGGTGGCCGGTCCGGGAGGGTGCCCGGGTCCGTGGCCACGGCGCGCAGCAGGCGCAGAACACCCCGCGCCGCCCGGTCGTAGGCCGAGGCGTCGTCGTGCAGCACCGACTGCGCGTTCGCCGCCTCCAGCAACGCGATGATCTCGAAGGCGAGCTGCGGTACGTCCGCCTCCGCGACGAGCCCGCCCGCCTTCCGCGCCGCGTCCAGCGTCCGCTGTACATAGGCCACCCAGTCCTTGCGGGCCTTCGCGATCGCGTCGTGGAGCGGGCCGCTGCGGGCGTCGAACTCCGCCGAGACGCCGCAGAAGAAACACCCGCCGTCGAACACCCGGTCCGCCGAATAGGCCAGCCAGTTCCTGCAGAGCGCCCATACCCGGCCCGGCCCCGGCGGCAGCGCGCGCACCGGGGCGACGACACGGCCGACGTACACGGCGACCGCCGCCCGTACCGTCGCCAGCTGCAGTTCCTCCTTCGAACCGAACAGGGCGAAGACACCGCTCTTGCTGAGGTTCAGCTCGGTGGCGATCCGGCCGAGGGAGAGCCCCGCCAGCCCTTCCACCGACGCGATGTTCATGGTGCGGCCCAGCACCAGCCGCCGGGTCCGGTTGCCGCGCTCGACGCGTCCGTCCGTCCGTGTGCCGCCGCCCGTCGCATCCGCCACAGTGCTGAACGTATGGCCGTGCGGACGTTCCCGCACGCCGTGCCGGACGGCTTCAGCGGCCGTAGTGCGCCCGGCACAGCTCGACGAGGGACGGATCCGCGACCCCTTCCGACGAAGCGCACACATCCCTCATGCCGTGGTCCGGCCGTGGACGGGGCGGGTGTACGGCGGGACGCGGCTTGTGCGTCCGTGGCGGCCGGACGTGATCCGCAGGAGCCGGATTGCGTTGCTCCTTCCGGGGGCGCTGCCTCGGCGCCGACGGCGGATCCACGCGGTCCGGCCGGGCACGCTTCTCCCTCTCCTTCTGCTTCTCACGCGCGTCCTGCCTCTGCGGCTGCGGTGACTTCTCCGGTCCGGTCGTGGCGAGTTCGCCATGTGCCGGCGACTGGACCCGCTGCTCCGGTCCGGCCGATGACGGCGACCGGTCCCCTGCCGGGGCAAGCCCCGGCGTCGGCGGTTCCGGCGGCGCGGCGGGCACGGAGACACAGCCGGTCGCGGCGAGGAGTACGGCAAGGGTGAGAGGCCTGATCCGGTGGCGCATCCGCCCACCCTGCCGCAGTGCACAGGTGTGCCAGGGCCGTAACACGGCCGGACCACCGTGACGAGTGATCACACAGGACGAGGGGCGACGCCGGGCATAGTCGGTCAGCTCGCAGTGGACGAGCAGGTGCTCGACGGCATCGCCCAGGCCGAACGTCCACGACGTGTGTCCCAGCGCGTCGAACACCTGCGCCTGCTCGCCCGGCCTGCCCGCACGGGCGCTCACGAGGACGAAACCACCGTAAGGGCGTGGCCTGCACAGGTGTGACCTGCACTTTCGCTCCTCGGCAAGGGCTGGACGGGCTTCCGCGGCGATATGTGCGCGGAGCCCGGCGGCGCGTTGGCCGAGGGAAGCAGAGCGGACGGCGGCGCTTACCCGGCATGAGCCTTTCTGATCGTCATACGGAGATCATGACCATGCCTCCCCGTACGCTGTATGGCGTGGCAGACGCGATCGTCGTGGGATCTGGCCCCAATGGGCTCGCAGGCGCGGTGACCCTCGCTCAGGCGGGCATGCGCGTCACCGTCCTCGAAGCCGCGGCCACCCCCGGCGGAGGCTGTCGGTCCGGTGAGCTCACGGCGCCCGGGCTCGTGCACGACCACTGCTGCGCAGTTCACGCCATGGGAGTTGCCTCGCCGTTCCTGAACTCCCTCGGTCTGGCGCGGTACGGCCTGGAGTGGGCCTGGCCCGAGGTCGACCTGGCGCATCCCCTGGACTCCGGGCCGCCCGGGGTGATGCTGCGCTCCCTCGACGCGACCGCGGCCGCGTTCGGCGCGCCGGACGGGCCCGCCTGGCGCAGGCTCTTCGGGCCGCTCGCGGCCGGGTTCGACGCGCTGCTGACCGACATCATGCGCCCGATGGCGCATGTCCCGGCGCATCCGCTCCGACTGGCGCGCTACGGGCTCCACGCGGCGCTGCCCGCGTCCGTCCTCGCCGGACGGTGGCGCACCGACGCTGCGAGGGCCCTCTTCGCCGGGGTGGCGGCGCATGGCTTCCATCCCCAGAACCGTCCGCTGACCAGCGCGATTCCGCTGATGCTGATCGCCGCCGGCCATGCGTACGGCTGGCCTGTCGCCCGCGGTGGCTCGCGGGCCGTGAGCGACGCGCTCATCGCCCTGCTCAAGGATCTCGGAGGGACGGTCGAGACCGGCGTACGGGTCGACTCGCTGGACCAACTCCCGCCGTACGACACCGTGCTGCTCGACGTCACACCCGAGGCCGCGATCCGGATCGTCGGCGACCGGCTGCCGGCGCGGGTGCGGCGGGCGTACGCGCGGTTCAGGTACGCACCGGGCGCGTTCAAGGTCGACCTCGCCGTCGAAGGCGGTGTGCCGTGGCGCGACGAGGCCTGTCGGCGCGCGGGGACCCTTCACCTGGGCGGCTCGGCGGAGGAGGTCGCGTACACCGAGCGGAGGATCAACCGGGGCAGGATGCCGGACCGGCCGTTCGTGCTCGTGGCGCAGCAGTATCTCGCCGATCCCGGCCGGTCGCACGGCGCGGTCCACCCCGTCTACGCGTACGCGCACGTGCCCAACGGATATCCGGGGGACGCAACGGACGCGGTGCTGCGGCAGTTCGAACGGTTCGCGCCAGGGACGAGGGAGCGGATCGTCGGGATCGCCGTACGGTCGGTCGCCGCCACCGAGACGTACAACCCCAACCACATCGGCGGCGACATCATCACCGGCTCCACCGGCATGTTCCAGCTGGCCCTGCGGCCCCGCCCCGCCCCGTTCGATCCGTACGCGACCGGTGTTCCCGGGGTCCATCTGTGCTCGGCGGCCACTCCGCCGGGCACGGGCGTGCACGGAATGTGCGGGCATCACGCGGCCCGGGCGGCACTGCGTGCGGCGGGCATGGATCGGTAGGAGACTCGTGGGACAGGACGAGGCACGACGAGGCCCGACGAGGCACGACGGCGGGGACCGCACCCCGGCCCGCCCACGAAGGAGCGACGCGCCATGCTCACCACCCGCTATCTCACCGGTTCCCCGAACTGGCTCGACCTCGGTACCCCCGACCTCGAGGGCGCCGGCACCTTCTACGGCGGTCTCTTCGGCTGGACCTTCCAGTCGATGGGGCCCGAAGCCGGCGGTTACGGGATGTTCCAGCTCGACGGGAAGACCGCGGCCGGCGGCATGACCGTGCCCGTGGAGCAGGGCGCGTCCGCGTGGACCCTCTATTTCCAGTCCACCAGCGCCGACGACACGGCCAAGCGGGTGAGGGACGGCGGGGGAGCCGTCGAGTCCGAACCGATGGACGTATGGGACCTGGGCCGCATGGCGATCTTCTCCGACCCGGCCGGCGTCGGCTTCGCGACCTGGCAGCCGGGCACGAACAAGGGCCTTGACGTGGTGAACCAGACGGGCGCGCTGTGCTGGGCCGAGCTCTACACCCCGGACACGGACGCGGCTCTGGCCTTCTACCGGTCCGTCTTCGGCTGGGACGATTTCGGCGTACCGATCCCGGGCGGCGACACGTACACGACCGTCAACCCGGCGGGCGCGGGAGCGGACACGATGTTCGCGGGCCTCGTCCCCCTGGAGGCCGACCCGGTGGAGGCGGCGGACGGACCGTACTGGCTCCCGTACTTCGAGGTCACCGACACGGACGCGACCGCGGCCCGGGCGAAGAAGCTCGGCGGCCACGTCCGGATGGAGCCGATGGACCTGGAGGACGTCGGCCGCATCGCGAAACTCGCGGATCCGTACGGGGCGCGCTTCGCGGTGATCAAGAGCGCGCCGCGGAGCCAGGACTGAGGCGCGAGCGCGTCGAGCGGTGTCCGGGCCGGGGGTCAGGTCGGGGCGGATCCATCGGGCGGATCCATCGGGCCGGGTCGATCAGGGCGGATCGATCGGGCCGGATCGATCGGGCCGGGACGATCGGGCCGGGACGATCGGGCCGGGCAGGGGCAGGCGGGTCCGGTCGGGTCGTTGAGCTTTCATTGACATGGTGTTTATCGACACCGGGCACGGTGTCCACCATGCCGATCAACACCACTGTCTCCAGTACCGCCGACCACGAACTCGCCTGGCAGGAAACGGCCCTGTGCGCCCAGGCCGGCCCCGAGTTCTTCTTCCCGGCCCCTGGTTCCTCCACACGCGAAGCGAAGCAGTTGTGCGGCGCGTGCGAAGGGCGGGTGGCGTGCCTGGAGTACGCGCTCGCGAATGACGAGCGGTTCGGTGTGTGGGGCGGACTGTCGGAGAAGGAGCGGGGCAGGCTGCGGCGCTCCGAGATCCAGCAGCGCGGGTAGCGACCCGAGCTGCTCCGCGCGCATACCGCTCCCGAGCGGCAGGAAACCGGGATGCTGACGCCGCCTGCGCGCCACTAAGATCACCTGCGCATGGAGCAGAGGCACGCGCTGACGGACGAGGAGCTGGCCGCTTTCGGCCGCACGGTGGAGAGGCTGAGGCGGGCGCCGCTGGACGATCCCACCCGCGCGCGGGCCGAAGAGCTCGCCGCCTCCTTCGCCCGGGAGAGCCGGAACAAGCGCCGCAAGGCCCGTCAGCGGACGCGTTCCGAGGCCGATGCCGCGCTCGGCGCCGCCACCGCGACCGGTGCGCTCGACCGTCGAGAGGACACCGCTCTGGCGCTCCGGGAGGGGAGCCCGGGGGAGTACCTGAAGCCCCGTCATTGCTATGTCTGCAAGTCGCTCTATCGACAGGCTGATGCGTTCTACCACCGGCTCTGCCCGGACTGCGCCCTTGACAACGCTGCCCGGCGCGCCCTGAGCACCGACCTGTCCGGCCGCCGTGCACTGCTCACCGGCGGCCGGGTGAAAATAGGCTTCCAGCTGGCGCTCATGATGCTCCGCGACGGGGCCGACGTCCTCGTCACGAGTCGCTTCCCGCAGGACACCCTGCGGCGGTTCCGCGCGGCGAAGGGCAGCGAGGAGTGGATCGAGCGGCTGACCGTGGTCGCGATCGATCTGCGCGACCCGCGCCAGGTGCTCGGCCTGTGCGACCGGCTGCGTGCGGACGGCGAACCGCTCGACATACTCGTCAACAACGCCGCGCAGACGATCCGGAGGCCGCCCGAGTCGTATGCCCTGCTGGCCGCGGCCGAGGAGGGCGCGCGTCCGCCGGGTGTGCTCGCCGCACCGGGGTACGCGCCGATGTCCGCGATCGGCCGGCGGGCCGGTTCACTCGACCTCGTGCTCCCCGGTGCGGACGAGGCAGGGCTGCTGCCCGACGCCTCAGCGGCCAACTCCTGGTCGGCGCGCATCGGTGAGCTCGACCCGGCCGAGCTGCTGGAGGTGCAGCTCGTCAATGCCGTCGCGCCCGCGCTGCTCTGCGACCGGCTGCTGCCGCTGCTGCTCGCGTCGCCACGCCCGCGCCGCTACATCGTCAACGTGTCGGCGGTCGAGGGCCGGTTCGCCGTGCGCAACAAGACCGGCGGACATCCGCACACCAATATGGCGAAGGCCGCGCTGAACATGCTGACCCGTACCAGCGCCCAGGAACTCGCCGCGCAGGGGGTGCACATGTGCAGTGTGGACACGGGCTGGATCACCGACGAGAACCCCGCCCCCCGCAAGGCACGGATCGCCGCAGCGGGTACCCGTACGCCGCTGGACATCGTGGACGGCGCGGCGCGCGTGTACGACCCGATCGTGCGGGGCGAGGCGGGTGCGCCGGTGGCCGGTGTCTTCCTCAAGGACTACCGGGTGGCCGACTGGTGACCGACGGCCCGACGCCGGGTCGGCCGTCCGCCGGCACGCGCCCCGTTCCGCCGGCACGCGCCCCGTTCCGCCGGCACGCGCCCCGTTCCGTCGGGTCGCTCTCCCGTTCCGTCAGGAGGCCGTCCCGCTCCGTCGGGTCGCCGTCCCGACGATCCCGTCAGGACGCCGGGATACGGAACGTCTCCCCGTACATCTGCCACACCAGCGGCGTCGCCAGATCCATGTTCCCGTTCCGCAGGAACACCCGCTGTGCGGTGTCGATGCGCGAGGTGTCGCGCTGGGTCTTGGTGAAACTGGCCTTCGTGACGGAACGGCCCTGGTCGAGGAAGGCGTTCAGGTACGCCTTCTCGTCACCGCCCTCGGCGGCCGTCCTCGCCTCCCGCATGGCCGCCTCACGGATCCCGTAGAAGCCGTGTTCGTCCAGGCCGGGGCCGTGCAGCACCATCGCGTCGTAGTAGATGAACTGGCCGAGCGGGCCGAGGCCGTCCATCTTCGCGAGCCGTACGGCCGGGTCGAAGTAGATCCGGTCGCGCGCCGTGTCCTGAGCCTGGCGGAAGGCGGGCTTCCGTGCCTCCGCCGCCCAGGCGTCCGTGAAGCCGGGGTCCAGACCGTCGTGGGCGTCGGTGCCGTCGACCTGCTTGAGGGCGGGGAGATAACGGGCGAGGCCGTTGTCCGGGTGTGCGGCGGTGTACGCCTCGACGAGCTGGAGCATGTCGTTGGTGCCGGAGCAGAAGCCGATGATTCCCGCGGTGTAGCCGTTGCCGTCGCCGAGGTCCTCGATCGCGTCGTACTGGCCGCGCCAGTCCAGCGTCGAGTACTCGGCGCTGGCCACGAGCCGCGCGGCGATCTCCTTCTTGGCGGGGTCCGCGAGGCCGGGCGGCAGCTTGGCGATCCGGGCTTCCAGTGCCTGCTGCTCCGAGGCAGTGCCGGCCTTCAGAGGGTTCGACGCGACGCCCGGCGCCTGCTGAGTCGTCTGGGGCGGCCGGTCGGCGAGCGGGATGTCGTCCTCGCCGCCGACGCCGAGGACCAAGGACACGGCGACGGCGACCGGGGCGCCGATGAGGACGATGCGGGTCACAGGCTTCACGCGGCACAGAGTACGGCGCGCCTCACCCCGCCTTCGCCGGGGCTCCCCCCTGCCCGACGCCTCTAGCGCCGGACGGGCTCGGCGAGAGCCTGCCCGGCGCTCGAGGACACGGCCGAAGGCCGTACAGCGGTCTGGGGCGGAGCCCCCGGTCAGCCCGCCGCGCGCGCCGCCATCCGCGCCTTGCGGGCCGCGAGCTTCTCGTCGAACTTCCGTGCCTCAGAGTCCAGCCCGCCCATGAACATCCCGAGTTCCTCCTGCGCCTTCAGGCCCTCGGGGCCGAGTCCGCCGATCTCCAGGACCTTCAGGAAGCGCAGCACCGGCTGCAGCACGTCGTCGTGGTGGATCCGCATGTTGTAGATCTCACCGATCGCCATCTGCGCCGCCGCTCGCTCGAATCCCGGTATCCCGTGCCCCGGCATCCGGAAGTTGACCACGACGTCCCGCACCGCCTGCATGGTCAGGTCCGGAGCGAACTCGAAGGCAGCGCCCAGCAGGTTCCGGTAGAAGACCATGTGCAGGTTCTCGTCGGTGGCGATACGCGCCAGCATCCGGTCGCAGACCGGGTCGCCCGACTGGTGACCGGTGTTGCGGTGCGAGATACGGGTCGCGAGCTCCTGGAAGGCGACGTACGCGACGGAGTGGAGCATCGAGTGGCGGTTGTCGGACTCGAAGCCCTCCGACATGTGCGACATGCGGAACTGCTCCAGCTTGTCCGGGTCGACGGCCCGCGACGTGAGCAGGTAGTCACGCATCACGATGCCGTGCCGGCCTTCCTCGGCGGTCCAGCGGTGCACCCAGGTGCCCCAGGCGCCGTCGCGGCCGAAGAGCGTCGCGATCTCGTGGTGGTAGCTGGGCAGGTTGTCCTCGGTCAGCAGGTTCACGATGAGGGCGGTCTTGCCGATGTCCGTGACCTTGGACTGACCGGGCTCCCAGGCCTCGCCGTCGTCGAAGAGCCCCGGGAAGTTCCGGCCGTCCGACCACGGGACGTACTCGTGGGGCATCCAGTCCTTGGCGACCTTGAGATGGCGGTTGAGTTCCTTCTCGACCACCTCCTCCAGCGCGTACAGCAGCCGGGCGTCGGTCCACGCTTCCGAACTGCCGAGGTGGGGAGAGGTGATCGTCACGGGGGCTCCTGGGGAGGACGGGTACGGGGGACGGAACGGAGAAACGAGCGGAACCGGAGCAGCGCCGGGCAAGGCGCTGACCGGATACAGGCGTGCGTCGTACCTACGGCCTCGTAGGTTACGAAACCGTAGGTTAAAGGTCGGGTAAGCCGTCGGCCAAGCCCGTGACCGTCATGTTCTGTAGCGTCCCGTTATGAGTGCAGGTCTCGTAGCCGCACCGAGAGACAGGTCACGCACCCTTCGAGCTTCTCGAACTCGCTGATGTCCACCGGAACCGGTTCATATCCAAGATCCGTGAACAGCTCGGCCGTCTTCGGCGCGCTGGCCGCCATCAGTAGTTTTCCGCCACCGAGCAGCACCACATGCGCTCCGGACTCCTCGGGCACCGGCAAAAAGCGCGGGAACAGCGAGGGCTGCTCGACCAGCGGCTCGTAGCCGATCACGGTGCCGTCCGGCAACGCCGTCACCGCCGACTTCAGGTGCAGCACGCGCGACACCGGTACGGGGACGACGCGCGCCCCCAGCGGCTCGAAGGCCGCGCGCAGCTGCTGCACGCCCGCCGCGTTGGTCCGTCCGCCGCGCCCCACATAGACCGTGTCGCCGATCTTGAGGACATCGCCGCCGTCGAGGCTGCCCGGCTCCCACACCCAGTTCACCGAGCAGCCGAGCCGGGCCACGGACTCCTCGACCCCGGGGGTCTCCGGACGGCGGGACTCGGCCCCGGAACGGGCGATGAGTGCCACGTTCCGGAACATCACCACCGTGTCCTCGATGAAGACCCCGTCCGGGCATTCGTCGGCCGGCTCGGCCTCGACCGTCTCCCAGCCGTGGGCGCGCAGGGCGTCCCCGTACGCCTCCCACTGTGCGAGCGCCGCCTTCGTGTCGACGGGGCGGCGCTCCACATGTGTGACCAGGCCCTCGGCCAGGCGCGGGCTCGGGCGTCGGATCAGAGCTTTTCTGCTCGACACGGGATCTCCAGGGGGCGGACTCGGGGATGACGGCGTCATCATCAGCCACACCTGCCCCGTCCCGTAAAGACCCACACAGGCCCACTCCCGACATCGGGCCTGTCTTTTCCGGATCTTGCCGGGCTGATTCGGAAGACAGCCCGCTGGGCCCGCCCCCCGGCCGACGACGACGATCCGCACGGGCGGGCGGGCCGGGGGGATGGCGCGTGGGCGGTCGCGCGCGACGCGGACTGCTGCCTTCCGGCGACCAGATGTCACTCCGGCGACCAGGTGTCACTCCATCGCCAGCACCTCCCGTACTTCTGCCTCGGTCGTGGGGCGCAGCTCTCCGTCGAGCAGCAGCCAGCGGGTGATCCCGAGAGACTCCAGGAACCGCACGTCGTGGCTCGCCACGATCAGGGCTCCCTCGTACGCCTCCAGCGCCGCGGTGAGACTCCGCACGCTCGCCATGTCCAGATTGTTCGTCGGCTCGTCCAGCATCAGTAGCCGCGGCGCGGGCTCGGCGAGCAGCAGCGCCGCCAGCGAGGCGCGGAACCGCTCCCCGCCGGAGAGGGTGGCCGCCGCCCGGTCCGCGCGCGCCCCCCTGAAGAGGAATCGCGCGAGACGCGCCCGGATCGCGTTGTCCGTCGCCGCCGGCGCGAAACGGGCCACGTTCTCCACCACGCTCAGCCCGTCGTCGAGCACATCGAGGCGCTGCGGAAGAAAGCGCAGCGGCACCTGCGCCTCCACCTCGCCCGCGACCGGCGTCAGTTCGCCGGCGATGGTGCGCAACAGCGTGGTCTTGCCGGCCCCGTTGCGTCCCACGAGCGCGATCCGCTCCGGGCCGCGGAGCTCGAACTCGCCCGCGATCCTGGCCCCGTAAACCAGCTCCACGCCGGACAGCCGCAGCACACCGAGCCCCGGATGCACCTTCGTGTGGGGCAGCTCGACGCGGATCTCGTCGTCGTCCCGCACCGCCTCCACCGCCTCGGCGAGCCGCTCCTTCGCCTCGCCGAGCCTCTCCGTGTGCATGATGCGGTGCTTGCCCGCCGAGACCTGCGCCTGGCGTTTGCGCGCGCCCATGACGATCTTCGGCTCGCGCTTGTTCTCGAACATCTTCTGTCCGTAGCGCTTACGGCGGGCCAGTTTGACCTGGGCATCGGCCAGTTCACGTTTCTGCCGCTGCACATCGGCCTCCGCGACCCGGACCATGCGCTCGGCCGCCTCCTGCTCCACGGCCAGTGCCTCCTCGTACGCGGAGAAGGTGCCGCCGTACCACGTCACTTCGCCGTCCCGGAGATCGGCGATCTGGTCGACGCGCTCCAGCAGCTCGCGGTCGTGGCTGACCACGATCATCACGCCGGACCAGGCCTCCACAGCGTCGTACAGGCGCCGGCGCGCAAACAGATCGAGGTTGTTGGTCGGCTCGTCGAGCAGCAGCACATCGGGCCCGGCCAGCAGCAGCGCCGCGAGCCGCAGCAGCACGCATTCGCCGCCCGACATCTCGCCGATGGTCCGGTCGAGGCCGATGTGCGTGAGCCCGAGCTGATCGAGCGTGGCACGGGCCCGCTCCTCCACGTCCCAGTCGTCACCGACCGCCGTGAAGTGCTCCTCGCGTACGTCGCCCGACTCGATCGCGTGCAGCGCAGCGCGGGTTGCCGCGATGCCGAGTGCTTCGTCGACACGGAGCGCCGTGTCGAGCACCAGGTTCTGCGGCAGGTAGCCGACTTCGCCCGCGATCCGCACGGCTCCCTCGGCAGGGGCGAGTTCACCGGCGATGAGCCGCAGCAGCGTGGACTTGCCGGAGCCGTTGAGTCCGATCAGTCCGGTCCGGCCGGGGCCGACCGCGAGTTGGAAGTCCTCGAAGACGGGGGTTCCGTCGGGCCAGGAGAAGGACAGCGAGGAGCAGGTGACATAGGTGGGGGATGTAGACATACGGGTCTCCCTGTTGCAGTGGAAGGGGGTGGGGCAACGGGTGAGACACCGGTCGGGACAGCACAAAGGCCCTGGTCCGGGGGACGGGACGGCTCGAACGCCGAGGTCGCACACGGGCACGCGGGCAGAAGCCGCGTGACACGGTGTCTCAAGACCTCAGACGAGCAACGTCCTTCTCCGATCGACGACAACAGGGCCAGGTACGAAGGTACGCCCGGATGAATCGGCCCGGCAATCGATTTATTTCAGCTCCCCGGTGGGTCCGTTCCCGGTTGCGCCGTTCCCGTTTGCCCCGTTCCCCGGTTGTTCCGTGCTTCGCTTGTTCCGTGCTTCGGTTGTTCACGTCGTCCGGGCCGATGGCCCGGCTCCTGGCGTACGTCGATGTCGGAAAGTCGCCGGACCGGACCGGCCCACGGGTGCTTGAGTGATCCGCATGACGACCCTCGCCGACCGCGCCCGCCACTTCCGTTCCCTCCACATCCCCGGCCGCCCGCTGGTCCTGCCCAACGCCTGGGACGTTCCGAGCGCCCGGATCATCACCGCCGCCGGAGCCGCTGCGATCGCCACCACGAGCGCGGGAATCTCCTGGGAGCGGGGCGTGCCCGACGGCGACCGGATGGACCGGGCCGCCGCCGTGGCTCAGCTCGCCACCATCGCCGCCGCCACGGACCTGCCCCTCAGCGCAGACATCGAGGGCGGCTACGAGGAGGACGAGGGAGGGGTCGCCGGTACGGTCCGCGCGGTGCTCGCAGCCGGGGCCGTCGGCATCAACATCGAGGACGGTCCCCGGCCGCCGGCGGAGCACGTCCGGCGGATCGCCGTGGCCCGCTCGGCCGCCGACAGTGAAGGCGTGCCGCTCTACGTCAACGCCCGGATCGACACCTATCTCATGGGTCTGGGGGCGGAGCACGGCCGGCTGGGGGACACCCTGGAGCGGGCCGCCGCCTGTGTGGCGGCCGGAGCGGACGGGGTCTTCGTCCCCGGTGTCGTGGACCCGGAGACCGTGCGGGCCCTGGTCAAAGGCATCGACGCACCGCTCAACGTGCTGGTCGGGCCAGGGGCGCCGGCGGTGGCGGAACTGGCGGAGCTCGGCGTCGCGCGCGTCAGCGCGGGGTCCTCGATCGTCCTCGCCGCCCACGGCCTGGTGCGTGACGCGACCCGGGAGCTGCTCACGGAAGGGACCTGCGGAAAGCTGGCCGGAGGCTACGCGTACGGGGAGCTGAACGCACTCATGGGCAACGCCGCCGCGGGAGCGGAGCGGCCCGCTCAGCGGGCGTCCCGGTAGGGCGCCTCGGCCGGCGGCGCGCAACAGGCTTCAGCAGGCGTCGCGTATCGGGCCTCAGATCTCAGGCCTCAGCAGGCGTCGCACCTCAGCAGGCGTCGCGCATCAGCTCGGCCAGATCCTCGTCCAGGTCGAGATAGAGATGCTCGCGACCGGCCGGGACGAGGCCCTGCGCGCGCTTGAGGAAGCGCCGCAGCTCGGACGTGCGGATGTGCACCATCGCGGTGCCCTCCGGGGCGTGGAACTCCAGCACGGTGCGGTCGTATCCGTACGGCCGCACCCGTACGTCGCCGACTCCGGCCGGCGCGTCCACGCCCTGGGCAAGCAGCTCTCGCGAGAACGCCCAGGACACCTCGGTGCCCTCCAGCGTCGCCGGCGGCGGGAACTCCATGCTGACGGCGAACGGATCATGCCGGTCGTAGCGCAGGGTCGCGGGTACGGTCTCCATCTGCGGTGCGGAGGCGACCAGTCGGGCCTGCACGGCCTGCTCGATGACGCTGGACAAGGCCTGCTCCCTCACTTCGCTGCGGCTCGGCCGACACGTGGCTGACAATTCCTTGCGCTGAGGAAGACGGCGGAACAACGAAATGCGTGCATCGGGGGAGAGCGTGACCTGTGTCACCGCCGGAGGCGCTCTGGACCGCGTGCCGGGGGTCGGCTACGTTCGCGCGCCATGAGACCCAAGGGGAAGTCGAGACGAATGGTGTCGGCGGGGCTGTGCGGGGTGGCGCTGGCCGCGGCCCTGGCCGCCCCGGCGCAGGCGGAGCCGCAACAGACACCGGGCAGCACACCGCACTGGGAGCTCAAACAGACGGGCACGGACGCAAGGTTCCGCGGCCTCGCCGCGGTCAGCAGGACGACGGCGTGGGCGGCGGGCTCCAAGGGCACCGTGCTGCGCACCACGGACGGCGGCCGGACCTGGCGGAACGTCTCACCGCCGGGGGCGGGCGAGCTGGAGTTCCGTGACGTCGAGGCCTTCGACGGCCGGAGGGCCGTCGTGCTGGCCATCGGCGAGGGCGAGGCGTCGCGCGTGCTGCGCACCGAGGACGGCGGAGCGACCTGGACCGAGTCGTTCCGCAACACCGACCCGAAGGCCTTCTACGACTGCATCACCTTCTTCGACCGGCAGAGCGGCCTCGCCATGAGCGACCCGGTCGACGGCAAGTACCGGATCCTGTCGACCAGCGACGGCGGAAAGTCGTGGAAGGTGCTGCCCAGCGCCGGGATGCCGGACGCGCAGCCGGGCGAGGCGGGCTTCGCGGCGAGCGGCCAGTGCCTGGTGAGCGCGGGCCCGAAGGACGTCTGGCTGGCGACCGGCGGCGGCGCCACCGCGCGCGTCCTGCACTCCGCCGACCGCGGACTGCACTGGACCGCCGCCGAGTCGCCGGTCCCGGCCGGCGACCCGGCCCGCGGAGTCTTCGCCCTCGCCTTCCGCGACCGTACGCACGGACTCGCCGTCGGCGGCGACTACCGGTCCGGGCAGCCTCGCCGCAGGCGGGCGCGGTCACCCGGGACGGCGGCCGGACCTGGCACGAGTCGTCGGCCCCGCCGCCCGCGTACCGCTCGGGAGTCGCCTGGCTGCCGCACAGCCGCTCGGCAGCGCTGGCCGTCGGCCCCACCGGCACGGACCTGACGACGGACGCCGGCCGTACCTGGCGCACCGTGGACACCGGCTCGTACGACACCGTCGACTGCACGCGGGACTTCGGATGCTGGGCGTCGGGCGAGAAGGGCCGGGTGGCCAGGCTGGAGCCCTGACGAGCCGGCCCGGATGCCGGCCGGGGCCAGGCCCGGCATCCGGGCCCGGGCCGAACCGGCCCACCGGCACTGGGCGCCACCGGCAGCGGTGACCCATCGGCAGTCGGAGCCCCGCCGCCGCGCGCCGCCCGGCAGCCCGGAGGTCCGGTAGTTGGGCAGGCAGGCAGTCCGGCGGCCGGGCGGTCTGGTAGTTGGGCAGTCCGGCGGCCCGGCAGTCCGGCGGCCCAGCAGTCCGGCGGCCGGGCGGCCCGTGAGGTGGCCGGATCCCGTCCCGCGGCCCCGCCGGCCACGTGCTACGCAGGCTGCTGCTGCTTGTACGGCTCCAGCCCGGGCGCGGTCTTCGTCGCGATGAATTCTGTGATCCGGTACTCGCACACCCCGCCGGTCGTGAAGGGGTCGGCCGCCGCGATCTCCTCGATCCGCGCGCGGTCGGTCCCGACGGCCAGGATCACGCCGCCGTCACGCGGGTTCTTCCGGCCGGAGGCGATGAAGACGCCGGCCTCGTACTGCGCGTCCAGCCAGACGATGTGCGCGTCGAGGAGCTCCTCGACGCGCTCTACCGGGGCGATGTAGGTCAATTCCATTACGAACATGATCGGCAGGCTATCCAAGGTGTCTAAGGTGGGGTTCACCATGACCACCATCAGGACACCTGCCGACGAGACCGAGGCCAGGGCCGTCCAGGACGAGCTGCGCGCCCGCGTCGTCCTGGACGAGCCGGGGCCGCTGCCCGGGACCGGCCTCGTCACCGGGGTCGACGTGGCCTACGACGACGAGCGCGATGTCGTCGTCGCTGCCGCGGTGGTCCTCGACGCCCGTACGCTCGCCGTCGTCGAGGAGTCCACCGCGGTCGGCCGGGTCGCCTTCCCCTACATACCGGGGCTGCTCGCCTTCCGTGAGATCCCGACCGTGCTGGCCGCGCTGGAATCGCTCGGCTCCGGCCCCGGGCTCGTCGTCTGCGACGGGTACGGGCGCGCCCACCCCCGCCGCTTCGGACTGGCCAGCCACCTCGGAGTGCTCACCGGACTGCCGGTGATCGGCGTCGCCAAGAACCCGTTCACGTTCTCGTACGACCCGCCGGGCGACACCCGCGGCGACACCTCACCGCTGCGCGCGGACGACGGCGAAGAGGTCGGCCGGGCGGTGCGTACGCAGACCGGGATCAAGCCCGTGTTCGTCTCGGTCGGCCACCGGGTCTCCCTCGACAACGCGTGTGCCCATGCACTCGCGCTGTCGCCGGACTACCGCCTTCCGGAGTCGACCCGCAGGGCCGACGCCCTCTGCCGGCGTGCGCTGCGTGAGGCGACGGCGAATTTCAGTCCGTCGGGCGTCCCGCTCAGGGGAGGCCCTGGGGGAGAGTGAGGACACTCGCCCTGGGAACGCAGGGGCCCAGCGCCTGTCCGGCCGGTGGATTCTGCTGGGCTCGCCTGATCCACCGGACAGGGCCATGGGGAGTGTCTTTACAGTCCGTCTGCCCGGCGGAGTCCGTCTGCCCGGCGGACGGACGACGCTACTTCGAAGGCACTCCCTACCGCGCGTCCGCGACCCGGAAGACGATCCCCGCCGCCCGCAGCCTCTCCAGCAGCGCGTCGCCCATCGCGACCGCCGTGGTGACCTGCCCCGCCGTCGGCGGCAGATCGTCGAACGCGAGGCTCAGTGCCGACTCGGCGAGCATCTTCGCCGTCTCGCCGTAGCCCGGGTCGCCGCCCGAGACCTCGGTGAAGACCCGCCGCCCGCCGCCCTCACCGACGAAGCGAACCCGGAACCAGCTGCGTTCGCGCTGCTCCGCGCTGGGACCCCGGCCTGGCTCGTACCGGTTCATCAGCCAGGTGCGGGCGGGCGGGATCTGGGCGAGCGCCGCGAGCGCCCCGAGGGCGGTGGGGGCGCCGATCGCCATCGGGAGCGTCTTGACCGAGGCGTAGTGCCGGTACTGGAAGTCGGGGCCGTACCGCTTCAGCCCGGCAGCCGACCGGGCCACGATCTGTGGGTCCAGCGTGGGCAGCGGCAGTGCCCAGGCGCCGGTCTCCTTGCTGAACCGGGGCGCCGACAACGGCGCCCTGGCCCGGCGGCCCACCAGGCGCGGTTCGTGCAGCCGTCGCTCGTGGGCCGCGCGGACGGTCTGGCGCTGCCGCCCCATCGCGGTGACCGCGGAGGCGAACGTACCGCCGGAGAACATCGCCCCGCCGCGCACGAATCCGTCGACGCGCAGCGGTACGTCCTCCGGCAGCTGCAGGACCGTGAAGTACGCCCCCAGGTCGTGCGGCACCGAGTCGAAGCCGCACGCGTGCACGATCCGGGCGCCGGTCTCGCGGGCCCGCGCGTCGTGCCGTACGAACATGGTGTCCACGAACTCCGGCTCACCTGTGAGGTCGGCGTAGTCCGTGCCGGCCTCGGCGCAGGCCGCGACCAGCGGCTCCCCGTACCAGACGTACGGGCCGACGGTCGTCGCCACCACATGGGTGGACTCGGCGAGTTCGCGCAGCGAATCCGGGTCCGCCGCGTCGGCGACGATCACAGGCAGTCCGGCACACGCGGGATTGATCACGGCGAGCCGCTCGCGCAGCTGCTCCAGCTTGGTGGCGCTGCGCCCGGCGACGGCCCAGCGGCAGCCCTCGGGCACATGCGCGGCGAGGTACTCGGCAGTGAGCGTGCCGACGAAGCCGGTGGCTCCGAAGAGCACGATGTCGTACGGCCGCTCCGGCCCGTTCTGCCTGTTCACTAGCCCCTCCGCCTGGCTTGAGGTCCTGCCTGCCCGATCCCGCCGGGCTCGTCGACCGGGAAAGGATTTCGCCCCGCGCCGACGTCGGTGGCCGAGGCTAGCGTGAGACAGGACAGTCCGCGCGACCGGGAGGACGGGATGGCGGCACCACCGAAGCATGCCCTGGCGAAATGGGAGAAGGTGCGGTCCTTTGCCCTGGGCCTGCCGGGCGCGGCCGAGGAGTTCCCCTGGGGCGAGACGGTCGTCAAGGTCAACAAGAAGATCTTCGTCTTCATGGGTGTGACCGACGGCAGCTATCCGCTGGGCATCGGCGTCAAGCTCAGGGACGAGGCGATGCACGCGCACGCCCTGTCCTGCCCGGGTGCCGAGCGGTCGGGCTACGGCCTGGGGAAGGCGGGCTGGGTGCGGATCCCACTCGCCCGGAAGGGTGCTCCCACGGCGGACGTGCTCTGCGACTGGGTCGAGGAGAGCTACCGGACGATCGCCACGAAGAAGCTGATCGCGATGCTGGACGCGCGGTGAGCTTCCGCCGCCGCACGCCTTGTGGAAAAACAAGCGCTCGCTTGCCCACAGGGCTTGTGCGGAGTGGAACCCGTTCTTAACATCACTGATGTTACATCAGTTGTGTCATAGTGCTGGGGGCTTGATGGCAGCGACAGGGAACGGTCCGCCGTGCGGTCCGCTGGCCGGGGTGCGCGTGGTCGAGCTGGCGGGCATCGGGCCCGGCCCGTTCGCCGCCATGCTGCTCGCCGACCTCGGCGCCGACGTCGTCCGAATCGACCGCCCCGGCGGGGCGGGACTCGCGATCGACCCCGCGTACGACCTCACCAATCGCAACAAAAGGTCCGTTCTGATCGACCTCAAGGCCGACGGCGGACCGGAGCAGGTGCTCGACCTCGTCGAGCGCGCCGACGTCCTCATCGAGGGTTACCGCCCGGGTGTCGCCGAGCGGCTCGGCGTCGGGCCGAAGGAGTGCCACGCCCGCAACCCCAAGCTGGTGTACGGGCGGATGACCGGCTGGGGGCAGGGCGGACCGCTCGCCCAGCGCGCCGGCCACGACATCGCGTACATCGCGATCACCGGCACCCTCGGCATGATCGGCAAACCCGATGAGCCGCCCGCCGTCCCCGCCAATCTCGTCGGTGACTACGCGGGAGGCTCGCTCTATCTCGTCATCGGCGTGCTGGCCGCACTGCAGCACGCCCGTGGCGAGGGCGGCACGGGCCAGGTCGTGGACGCGGCGATCGTCGACGGCGCCGCCCATCTGGCCACGATGATCCACGGAATGATGGCGGCCGGCGGCTGGCAGGACCGCCGCGGCGCCAATCTCCTCGACGGCGGCTGCCCCTTCTACGGGAACTATGAGACCGCCGACGGGGAGTACATGGCGGTGGGGGCCCTTGAGCAGCAGTTCTACAACGAGTTCATCGAGCTGCTCGGCATCAAGGACGAGACACCGGCCCGCAAGGACTTCGCCCGCTGGGACGAGCTGCGCGCAGCCGTCGCCGACCGCTTCCGCACGAAGACGCGCGAGGAGTGGACCGCTGTCTTCGAGGGCTCCGACGCGTGCGTCGCGCCCGTACTGTCGCTGCGCGAGGCGCCGAGGCACCCGCACCTCGCGGAGCGCGGCACCTTCACCGACCACGGCGGGATCACCCAGCCGGCCCCCGCGCCGCGGTTCTCCGTGACTCCGGGGTCCCTGCGCCGCCCGCCCGCCCAGCCCGGCGCGGACACTGAAGAGGTGGCCCGCGACTGGGGCGTACCCGGCATCCTGCCCACGGAGGGAGACCGCTGATGGAACTGTCCACTCCGTTGAGCTACGCGGGCGATCCGCGCCGGGCCGCCGACGAGATCGCCGCGCTGGAGTCCGCCGGTCTGGACGCCGTGTGGGTCGCCGAGGCGTACGGTTTCGACTCACCGACGATCATGGGCTATCTGGCAGCGCGTACCGAGCGGATGAAGATCGGCGCGGCCATCCTCAATGTCTACTCCCGCACCCCCGCGCTCCTCGCCCAGACCGGCGCCGGACTCGATGCGATCTCCGGCGGCCGGGCGATCCTCGGTCTCGGCGCCTCAGGGCCGCAGGTCGTCGAGGGCTGGCACGGAAAGCCCTACGACAAGCCGCTCGGCCGCACCCGCGAGGCGATCGAGCTGTGCCGCCGGATCTGGCGGCGCGAGGTCATCGACCACCACGGCATCACCGACATGCCGCTTCCGCCGGAGAAGGGCGGCCGGCTCGGCAAACCGCTGAAGATCCTCACCAAGCCGGTGCGCGACACGATCCCGCTGTACGTCGCCTCGCTCGGCCCGGCCAACGTGCGGATGACCGCCGAGATCGCCGACGGCTGGCTGCCGACGCTCTTCGTGCCCGAGAAGGCCCACCAGGTCTGGGGCGGCGCCCTCGCCGAGGGCGCCGCCCGGCGCGACCCGGCACTCGGGCCCCTGCAGACCGTCGCGGGAGGCCTCCTCGCCATCGGCGACGACGCCGCGGCGGTGCGTGACCTCGCCCGCCCCCAGATCGCCCTCTACGTCGGCGGCATGGGCGCACCCGGGAAGAACTTCTACAACGACCTCGCCGTCGCCTACGGCTACGAGGAAGAGGCGAAGAAGATCCAGGAGCTGTATCTCTCCGGGCGGAAGAAGGAGGCCGAGGCGGCCGTCCCCGACGAGTTCTGCGAGCTCATGTCGCTCTGCGGCCCGGAGAGTTACGTCCGTGAGCGTGTTGAGGCCTTCCGCGAGGCCGGCGTCACCATGCTCAACGTCATTCCCGTCGGCGCCGAGCCGGCCAAGTTGATCGAAACCGTCAAGGGCTGGCTGTAGGGAGACCGGAAGATGAAACGGCAGATCTTCACCACCGAGCACGACGCGTTCCGCGAGACCGTCCGCACCTTCATCGCCAAGGAGGTACTGCCGTACTACGAGCAGTGGGAGAAGGACGGCATCGTCTCGCGGGGGGCCTGGCTCGCGGCGGGCAGGCAGGGACTGCTCGGTCTCGCTGTCCCCGAGCAGTACGGCGGCGGGGGAAACACCGACTTCCGCTACAGCGCGGTGCTCGCCGAGGAGTTCGCCCGCGCGGGCGCCCCCGGGCTCGCGATCGGACTGCACAACGACATCATCGGCCCGTACCTCACCTCGCTCGCCGACGAGCAGCAGAAGCAGCGGTGGCTGCCGGGGTTCTGCAGCGGAGAGATCATCACGGCCATCGCGATGACCGAGCCGGGCGCCGGCTCCGACCTCCAGGGCATCCGCACCACCGCGGAGGACCGCGGCGACCACTGGCTGCTGAACGGCTCCAAGACGTTCATCTCCAACGGGATCCTCGCCGATCTGGTGATCGTCGTCGCGAAGACGACCCCGGAGGGCGGGGCGAAGGGCCTGTCGCTGCTGGTCGTCGAACGGGGCATGGAGGGCTTCGAGCGCGGCCGCAATCTGGACAAGATCGGGCAGAAGTCCCAGGACACCGCGGAGCTGTTCTTCACCGACGTGCGGGTCCCGAAGGAGAACCTCCTGGGGAATCTGAACGGCGCGTTCGTCCATCTGATGACCAATCTCGCCCAGGAGCGGCTCAACATCGCGGTCGCCGGGGCCGCCGCCGCCGAGTATCTGCTGGAGATCACCACCCAGTACGTGAAGGAGCGCGAGGCCTTCGGACGCCCGCTCTCGAAGCTCCAGCACATCCGTTTCGAAATAGCCGAGATGGCCACCGAGTGCGCCGTCACGCGTACGTTCCTCGACCGCTGCATCGTGGACCACTCGAACGGGGAGCTCGACGCAGTGCACGCCTCGATGGCCAAGTGGTGGGCGACGGAGCTGCAGAAGCGTGTCGCGGACCGGTGCCTCCAGCTGCACGGCGGCTACGGCTACATGACCGAGTACCGGGTCGCCAAGGCCTTCACCGACGGTCGTATCCAGACGATCTACGGCGGCACCACCGAGATCATGAAGGAGATCATCGGCCGCTCGTTGCTCTCCTGACCCTCGCTCTTGCGGCCCTTGCCCGCCAGCCCCTTGCCCTCCCGCCCCTTCCAGGGCCCCTGACCCCTCACCCCTCGACTGCGCACCCCTCATTCGTGATGCGAAAGGCTCTGTTGTGAGTACCGAAGCGTTTGTGTACGACGCGATCCGCACCCCGCGCGGCCGCGGCAAGGCCAACGGGGCCCTGCACGGCACCAAGCCGATCGACCTGGTCGTCGGCCTGATCCACGAGATCCGTTCCCGCTTCCCGGGCCTGGACCCGGCGGCGATCGACGACATCGTGCTCGGCGTCGTCGGCCCGGTCGGCGACCAGGGCTCCGACATCGCCCGGATCGCCGCCATCGCGTCCGGACTCCCCGACACCGTCGCGGGCGTCCAGGAGAACCGCTTCTGTGCCTCGGGCCTGGAGGCCGTCAACATGGCGGCGATGAAGGTCCGCTCCGGCTGGGAGGACCTGGTGCTCGCGGGCGGCGTCGAGTCGATGTCGCGGGTTCCGATGGCGTCCGACGGCGGCGCATGGTTCGCCGACCCGATGACCAACTTCGACACCAACTTCGCGCCGCAGGGCATCGGCGCCGATCTCATCGCCACCATCGAGGGTTTCTCGCGGCGCGACGTGGACGAGTACGCCGCGCTCTCGCAGGAGCGTGCCGCCGCGGCTTGGAAGGAGGGCCGCTTCGACCGTTCCGTGGTCCCGGTGAAGGACCGCAACGGACTCACGGTCCTGGACCACGACGAGCACATGCGTCCCGGCACCACAGCGGACTCGCTGGCCTCCCTCAAGCCGTCGTTCGCGGGCATCGGCGACATGGGCGGCTTCGACGCCGTCGCGCTGCAGACGTACCACTGGGTGGAGAAGATCGACCACGTCCACCACGCGGGCAACTCGTCGGGCATCGTGGACGGTGCCTCGCTCGTGGCCATCGGCTCCAAGGAGGTCGGCGAGCGCTACGGACTCACGCCCCGCGCCCGGATCGTCTCCGCGGCGGTCTCCGGCTCCGAGCCCACCATCATGCTCACCGGACCCGCGCCCGCCACCCGCAAGGCGCTCGCCAAGGCCGGACTGACCATCGACGACATCGATCTGGTCGAGATCAACGAGGCGTTCGCGGCGGTCGTGCTGCGCTTCGTACGGGACATGGGACTCTCCCTGGACAAGGTCAATGTGAACGGCGGAGCCATCGCCCTGGGCCACCCCCTCGGCGCCACCGGCGCGATGATCCTCGGCACGCTCATCGACGAACTGGAGCGCCAGGACAAGCGCTATGGCCTCGCCACGCTCTGCGTCGGCGGCGGCATGGGCATCGCCACGATCGTCGAGCGTCTCTGACCGTCCCGTCCCTCCCCCTCCCCTTCCTTTACGGAGAAGCAGCAATGACAGCAACGCCGGCGAGTTCCACCATCCGCTGGGAGCAGGACGAGACCGGGATCGTCACCCTCGTCCTCGACGACCCCAACCAGTCCGCCAACACCATGAACCAGGCCTTCAGGGACTCCATCGCGGCGATCGCCGACCGCGCCGAGGCCGAGAAGGACAGCATCCGCGGCATCGTCTTCACCTCCGCCAAGAAGACGTTCTTCGCGGGCGGCGACCTCAAGGACATGATCAAGGTCGGCCCGGAGAACGCCCAGCAGGCCTTCGACCTGGGCATGGGCATCAAGCATGCCCTGCGCCGTATCGAGACCCTCGGCAAGCCGGTCGTCGCGGCCATCAACGGCGCGGCGCTGGGCGGCGGTTACGAGATCGCCCTCGCGTGCCACCACCGCATCGCGCTCGACGCGCCCGGCTCCAAGATCGGTCTGCCCGAGGTGACGCTGGGTCTCCTTCCGGCCGCCGGCGGTGTGACCCGGACCGTACGGCTCATGGGTATCGCCGACGCGCTGCTCAAGGTGCTCCTCCAGGGCACCCAGTACTCCCCGCAGCGGGCGCTGGAGAACGGTCTGATCCACGAAGTGGCCGCGACGAACGAGGAGATGCTCGCCCAGGCGCGTGCCTTCATCGAGGCGAACCCCGAGTCGCAGCAGCCCTGGGACGTCAAGGGCTACAAGATCCCCGGCGGTACGCCGTCGAATCCGAAGTTCGCCGCGAACCTGCCCGCGTTCCCGGCCAACCTGAAGAAGCAGCTGAACGGCGCCCCGTACCCGGCGCCGCGCAACATCCTCGCGGCCGCCGTCGAGGGCTCGCAGGTCGACTTCGAGACCGCGCAGACGATCGAGGCGCGATACTTCACCGAGCTGCTGACCGGGCAGACCGCGAAGAACATGATCCAGGCGTTCTTCTTCGATCTCCAGGCGGTCAACTCCGGTGCGAACCGTCCCAAGGGCATCGAACCGCGCCCGGTCCGCAAGGTCGCCGTGCTCGGCGCCGGAATGATGGGCGCGGGTATCGCCTACTCCTGCGCGAAGGCCGGGATCGAGGTCGTCCTCAAGGACGTCAACGCCGACGCGGCCGAGCGGGGCAAGGCATACTCGGAGAAGCTGCTGGACAAGGCGCTCAGCCGCGGCCGTACGACCGAGGCCAAGCGCGCAGAGCTGCTCGCCCGGATCACCCCGACCGCGGACCCGGCGGACCTCGCGGGCTGCGACGCCGTCATCGAGGCGGTCTTCGAGGACCCGGCGCTCAAGCACAAGGTGTTCCAGGAGATCCAGGACATCGTCGAGCCGGACGCGCTGCTCTGCTCCAACACCTCGACCCTGCCGATCACGCTGCTCGCGGAGGGCGTCGACCGGCCCGTCGACTTCATCGGACTCCACTTCTTCTCGCCCGTCGACAAGATGCCGCTCGTCGAGATCATCAAGGGTGAGCGTTCCGGTGACGAGGCGCTGGCCCGCGCCTTCGACCTGGTCCGCCAGATCAACAAGACGCCGATCGTCGTCAACGACTCGCGCGGCTTCTTCACCTCGCGGGTCATCGGCCAGTTCATCAACGAGGGAGTGGCGATGGTCGGCGAGGGCGTCGAGCCCGCGTCGGTCGAGCAGGCCGCTGCCCAGGCCGGCTACCCGGCGAAGGTGCTCTCCCTGATGGACGAGCTCACCCTCACCCTCCCGCGCAAGATCCGGGACGAGACGAGGCGGGCCGTGGAGGAGGCGGGCGGCACCTGGCAGGGGCACCCGGCGGACGCGGTCATCGACCGGATGGTCGACGAGTTCGGCCGCACCGGCCGCAGCGGCGGCGGCGGCTTCTACGAGTACGGCGAGGACGGCAAGCGCGCCGCGCTCTGGCCCGGCCTGCGCGAGCACTTCACCCGCGCGGACGTCTCGGTCCCCTTCGAGGACATGAAGGAGCGCATGCTCTTCTCCGAGGCCCTGGACACGGTCCGTTGCCTGGAGGAGGGCGTGCTGACCTCGGTCGCCGACGCCAACATCGGCTCCATCATGGGCATCGGCTTCCCCGCCTGGACGGGTGGCGTGCTCCAGTACATCAACGGCTACGAGGGCGCTCTGCCCGGTTTCGTCGCCAGGGCGCGCGAGCTCGCGGCGGCGTACGGCGAGCGCTTCGAGCCGCCGGCGCTGCTCGTGGAGAAGGCGGAGAAGGGCGAGGTCTTCAGCGACGCCTGACCCGGCCCGGCATCGCGGGGCGGACGGGCCCGCCACTGGCGCGGGCCCGTCCGCTCGGGCAGGGTGTTCGGCATGAGCCGATCACCCCGACTGGTGCTGAGCGGCACCTCGCTGGATGCCCCCGACGCCCGCGAACTCGCCGATTTCTACCGGCGGTTGCTCGGCTGGACGGTGGCGGCACAGGAGCCGGGCTGGGTGATACTCGTCCCGCCCGGGGGCGGTACGGCGCTGTCCTTCCAGACCGAGGAAAGGTACGTACGTCCGGTATGGCCCGGAGAATCCGGCGCGCAGCAGATGCAGGCCCACCTGGAGATCGCGGTCGACGATCTGGACGCCGCCGTGGCGCATGCCGTGGCCCAGGGAGCCGTGCCGGCCGCGTAGCCGCAGGACGATGTGCGGGTCTGCCTGGATCCGGCAGGGCATCCGTTCTGCCTGTGGCTGGGCCGCGCCTAGGGGGTGTCCTCCTCGGCGCCTTCCTCTTCGGCGCCGTGCTCCTCGGTGCCGAACGCGGCACGCAGCTCTTCCCTCAGCGACCGCTGGAACGCCGTCACGAGGGCCTGGATGACCATCGGCTGCATATGGGCCGACAGCGACTTCATCGTTGCCACGTGATGAGGGTCCGACTCGCGCTCACGGTACGGGTTCCACACCTCGTCCCGGAACAGCCGCGTCAGCTCGTGCGCCGCCGCCCGGGCGTGCTCGAGCAGGACAGCCCGGGAGGCGAGGATCGTCTCGTGCGCTATGGGTACGTCCAGCAGCTCCACCCCGAGCCGCAGCAGCCCGCCGTCGAGCCGGAACACGTCCGGCGCGCTCCCGCGGCCCAGCACACCCATCGCCGCCAGCCGGTCGACATCCTGGTCCGTCAGCGGCCGCCCGGCCCGGCGCTCCAGGTCCTGGCGGGTGGTCTCCTCCGCCGACTCAGGGGCCCAGGAAGCCACGAGGGCCCGGTGGATCGCCAGTTCGTGGGCGCTCAGGTCGGCCGGCAGCTGCTCGACATAGCGTTCGATCGCGGCGAGCGTCATGCCCTGGTGCTGCAGCTCCTCGATCAGCGCCAGCCGGGACAGATGGTCCGCGCCGTAGTGCCCCACCCGGCGCGGCCCGATCACGGGCGGCGGCAGCAGGCCGCGGGTGCTGTAGAAGCGGATGGTGCGGACGGTGACACCGGCGCGCGCGGCCAGTTCGTCGACGGTCAGCGTCGGCTCCTCGGTCTCGGTCGCCATGGTCTCCCTCACCTTCTCCGTACATCCATCCGATGCAACAGTAATGCTGTCTCACCAGTGTTGTGAAAGCGCTCGGAAACTTCGCGGCGGATTGTCAGTGGTGCCTCGTACGGTGGTGGCATGTCGGGGATCACGTATGTACGGGGGGACGCCACCGCGCCGCACGGCAAGGGCGTCAAGCTGATCGCGCATGTCTGCAACGACCTGGGCGGCTGGGGGAAGGGCTTCGTCGTCGCGATATCCCGCCGCTGGCCGGAGCCCGAGGCGGCGTACCGGCACTGGCACCGCGAGCGGGCGCAGAACGACTTCGGGTTGGGCGCGGTCCAGTTCGTCCAGGTCAGCCGCTATGTGTGGGTGGCGAACATGGTCGGGCAGCGGGGCATGCGCACGGGTAGCAAGGGGGTGCCCGTGCGGTACGAGGCGATCGGCACGGCCCTCGGCGCGGTCGCCGACAAGGCGGTGGAGCTCGGAGCGTCGGTCCATATGCCACGCATCGGCTGCGGGCTGGCGGGCGGCACCTGGACGCGGGTGGAGCCACTGATAGCGGAGCGGCTCACCGCGCGGGGCATAGCGGTCACGGTGTACGACCACGACGCGTAGCCCCACCCGTGGCTTGGCGTGTACCTGGCGCTAGAGTGCGGTGCTTGTTCGATTTGCCGCGCGACAAAGGGGGAGGGCATGAGTGCGCAACTGAGGGAGACGGCCACGGAGTTGGCGGAGATCCTGTGGCGTGAGCACACCGTGTACCGCGACCGGGCGGGAGGCGTGGTCATCCGGGGGGAGCACGTCCAGCGCTGGATCAGCCTTGCCCCCAGGGGCGGCCGGGACGAGGTTCTCGTCCGTGCGGGCCGGATCCTCGACGGGGGGACGACTGCCCCGGCGCGCTCGGAGGTGGTCGCGAAGCTCTCCGCCGGGACGAGCGAACTCGCCGCGATCTGCCGTCGGCTGCTGGCCGAAGCGGCCGCGGATGCCGTGCCCGGCGCGATGCAGGCGAGCGGCCCGGCCCGGTCCGGCCGCCCGGCCGAGCAATCCAAGGGACCCAAGAGATCCAAGGGACCCAAGAGATCCAAGAGACCCAAGAGACCCAAGCGGCCCGGACGAACCGGACGGCACACGAGCTTCGGGTCCTGGGTGGTCATCGTCTGCGTGATCGCACTCGTCGCCCTCTACACGTACAACGTGGCCGGGGCGTACCGGTAGCCGGCCCCACGACCCGCCCGTCCAGTCCCGTCACCGCCACCCAGGCCCCGAGCAGCGACGGCCACGTCGGCCGGCCGACGGGGCTGTCCGGCCAGCTCGCACAGCCCCGCGGCCCACGTCCGCGGCCCCGCACCCGAACGTCAGGCGAGCCAGCTGTAAGGCAGGCGCAGGATCGCGGCAACCTGCGCGGCCACCACCGGAGCGTGCGGTGGAACGCCTCCGTCGGCGAGGCCGCGGGTCAGGTGGAGATGAAGGGACTGAAGCGTGGCGAAGGTGTTGAAGGCCCACGGTGGGACGGGGCCGGGGCCGCCGCCTTCGAGGGCGTCCGCGACGACGCTCAACCATGCGGTTGCCTGCTCGGCCGTCAGGCCAGGGGCGAGCAGAATCCCGCTGAGCGCGCGGGCGAGGCGCGCGTCCTCCAGCTGCTCGTAGCGGTAGTCGGCGTGTGCGGCCGTCATCCGGTGGGCGCACAGTTCCAGCAGTTCGGTGCGGCGAGCAGGCAGAGCCCGCGCGAACGCCGCGGCCGCGTCGGCGCCGTGGGCGACGGCGTGCAGCCAGCCGAGGGAGTCGTCCCAGCCGCGGGTGTCGCGCTCTGACGGGTACCAGGAAGCGAAACCGGCGTACCAGCGCTCCGCGGCCCGCTCCGGCACGGTGCCAGGAGCGGCGTCCGCGCGCGTCAGAACGCACCGGAGCACCAGCGGAGCGAAGGTTCGGGCCTGAATCTCAGGATGGGTGAAACGGTCCGCGGCAGTGTCACCGAGGTCTTCCAGGACCTCGTCCAGGTGCCCTTCCCGTATCCAGCGCGCGGCCGCGGTGTAGGCATGGTCGTCACGGACCTCAGGGTCAGGAGACACGAGCATGGCCGACAGCTCGTCACTGAGCCGGGAAGCCGGTACGGCGTCGGGGAAGGGAAAGTCCTCGGCGGCGATCGACGGCCAGTCGACAAGATCCGTGCTCATCGCGTCAGCCTTCCACGCGCCGCGGGGCCCGGCAAGATCCGGAAGACAGGCCCTGGCTGTAGTCGTGTACCGCACGGGTCCTCGGACCACGGTCCCGGCACCCGCGAGGTCACACTCGAGCCATGTACCGGGAGCTACGCGAAATGATGGGCCAGGGCCGCATGCGGGTCCTGGTCCGTCGTGTGCCCGTGGTCGACGTGGACGGTCGCGCCCGCCAGCCGTGGCACGGCGTGCAGCAGCGCGTGCTCTGCGGCCACGGCCACCGCATGGGCCTGGACGACCGTCAGCGCCGGGTCGACCTCGACGGAGGTCTCCGCGCGCAGGGTGTGCCCGAGCCAGCGCATCCGTACGGCTTCCACCGCCCGTACGCCCTCGACATGGGAGAGCGCGTGCTCGGCCTCGTCCACCAGCGCGGGGTCCACGGCGTCCATCAGCCGGTGCCAGATCTCCCGCGCCGCGCCCCGCAGCACGAGCAGGATCGCGCCGGTGATGACGAGTCCGATCAGCGGGTCGGCGTACCGCCATCCCAGCGCCGAGCCTGCCGCGCCCAGCAGCACGGCGAGCGAGGTGAACCCGTCGGTGCGGGCGTGCAGTCCGTCGGCGACGAGTGCGGCCGAGCCGATGCGCTTTCCGGTACGGATACGGGCCCTGGCCACCCACTCGTTGCCCGCGAAGCCCACGAGCCCGGCCGCGGCGACGGCAGGCAGGTGGCTGACGTCCTGCGGCTCCAGCAGCCGCCGGACGGCCTCGTACCCGGCGAAGACGGCGGACGAGGCGATCACCAGCACGACGAAGACCCCGGCCAGGTCCTCCGCCCGCCCGAAGCCGTACGTGTAGCGGCGGGTGGCGGCCCGCCGGCCCAGCACGAAGGCGAGGGCGAGCGGGAGCGCGGTCAGGGCGTCGGTCGCGTTGTGGACGGTGTCGCCCAGCAGCGCGACCGATCCGGACAGTGCCGCGACGACCGCCTGGACGAGGGTGGTCGCGGCGAGGATCCCGAAGGAGAACCAGAGCGTCCGCAGGCCGTCGGCGGAGGCCTCGAGCGCGGCGTCGATGCGCTCACCGTGATGGTGATGGTGGTGTCCATGCCGGTGGCTGTGACTGTGCCCATGACCCTTCATGGACACCACCATGGCAGCCGGACCGCCCTGCAGCCATTGTCGAAAAGCGGCCTCTGACCAGCTGCGAAAGGCTTGCGACTACGGTCTCGCGGCTACTGCCCGGGCCTGCTCCCGCGAGGCTGCGGCCCCGTGCCCGCTGCCGGGCGGCTACTGCCCGGACGCGGTGACCGGGTAGTGGTCGGACAGGTTCGTGTACGTGTAGGCCGTTCCCCAGCTGGAGACCGTCCAGGGCGCGCTCTGCTCCTTGATCACGTTGTTGTTCCAGCCGGCCGGCTTGGCGTGGCCCGCCCGGTGGAGCACGTAGTCGAGGTCCTCGCGCGGGTCGTCGGGGTAGCGGTCGGCCGCGATCGAGTTGTCCTGCGTGTCGAAGGAGTACGGGTGGCCGGTACGCGAGTCGGCGCCGGTGAGGCCGCCGTCCGCCAGCATCGTCGCGTACTCGGGCGTGCGCGAGTCCACATTGAAGTCGCCCGCGACCAGCACCTGCTCCGAGGCCGGGATGTTCTTCGCGTCGAGGAACGCGTCGATCGCCTTGAACTGGCGGCTGCGCATCTGCGCCGCCTCACCCGCGCCGCAGCCCGGGTCGGTCGACTGCGCGTGCGTGCCCACGACATGCACCTTCGTGCCGTTCACGTCGAGCACCACGTACACGAAGCCCTTGTTGGACCACCAGTCGGCGCCGCAGGCGTCCTTGTAGACGTACTGCTCCTTGCGCAGGATCGGCCACTTGCTGAGGATCGTGACGCCGCCGTCCTCCGGGGTCGTCGCGGAGTACGAGCCACCGGTCGCGTCCCAGCCGGTCCTGCTGCGGCCCATCACCGGGGTCTGGTACGGGTACTGGGCGCGGGCGTTCTGCTGCAGCGCGTCGGAGGCGGAGTTGTCGAACGCCTCCTGGAGCACGACGACGTCATTGCCCTGGAAGAACGAGGTCTTCGGGATCTCGGCGGCGCGGTGGTCCTGGCCCCAGTTCGGGTACAGGGTCTTGCTGAAGAGGAAGACGTTGTACGTCAGCACCTTCAGCGACGGCGTCGCGGCGGCGGCCTCTGCGGCGGGCGCGGCTGACGCCGAGGGCGCGGCCACCGCGAGGGTGGCGGCGGCGAGGGTGCTGGCCAGGGCTGCGCCGGAGATACGGCGGAGCACGGATTGCGGCACTGGAACTCCCGTTTCTGATGGGGGGTATTGAACCGGCGCGCACATCAAAGCAGCGGGAGTTACCTTCGGGTAACCGTTAGGTGCCCGAATTCTTTCCGCAGGTTCACCATCCGCGGAACTTGTACGGACAACTCAGAGGGGGCCGCCGCGCCACACCGGCAACGGGCGCCTGCCGACCGCCGTTTCGAATGCCGCGCGGGCCAGCAGCCGCGTCGAATCCAGCATCGGCAGGGGTGAGACGTCCGGCGTCACCAGCAGCGGGATCTCGGTGCAGACGAGAGCGACGGCGTCGCAGCCGCGCGCCGCCAGCCGTTCGATGACACGGACGTACGTCGCGCGTGAGGCATCCGTGAACTCGCCGTTCACCAGCTCCTCGAAGATGATCCGGTCGACGGCCGAACGGTCCTCCGCCCCCGGCACCTCGCCGACGATCCCACGGCTGCCGAAGGCCCGCGGATAGACCGGGCCTTCCATCAGATACCGCGTGCCGAGGACGCCGACGCGCATGCGCCCGTCCCGTGCGGCGCGCTCCGCGACCACCTCGGCGATGTGCACCCCGGGCAGGGCGAGGTCCTCCCCGGGCAGCTCCAGGGCCTCGTGGGCGGTGTTGTCCGGGCAGACGAAGAAGTCCGCGCCGGCGCCCGACAGCCGCCGTACGCTCTCCGCGAGCGTGGCCCGGATCGTGGCGTGGTCCCCGGAAGCCCACGCGGGCATGCTGCGCGCGAGCGCGATGCAGTCCAGGGTCACATCCGGATGGTCGTGCGGTCCCAGCTCACGGAAACCCTCCCGGCAGAACTCGCGGAAGCACAGCGCCGCGCCTTCCGCGCTGTGCGCGAGAATCCCGAGGTGCGTCATGGGAGCTCCAGAGGTCGGGTGCCGGCCTCACACTAACCACGGGCGTGATCGCATACTGGAAGGGAGAGAGGGACCGGACACGGAGTCCCGCCACCGCCGACCCTGGGAGCGCATGCATGAGCAGGCCGCCGGATCCCGTACCGCCACCGCCCGGCGGTGTGCTGTGGAGCCTCGCCGGCGACATCCGCGGACTGCTGATGCTGCCCGCCGCACTCACCATGCAGGTCGCGCACCCCGCCGTCGGTGCCGGAGTCGACGAGCACTCCGTCTTCCGCACCGACCCGTGGGGACGCGGAGAGCGGTCCCTGCGCTCGCTCCAGCTCTGGGTGTACGGCGGCGAAGCCGCGGCCGAGGAGGGCCGCCGGCTGCGGCAACTGCACAGGACCATCCAGGGCACCGACACCCGCGGCCGCCGGTACCACGCGCTCACTCCCGAGTACTACGCATGGGTCCATGCCACCGGCTTCCCGGTCTACCAGCACGCCGCCCGCTATCTGTACCGCCCGTTCACCGCGGCGCAGGAGCGCAAGCTGTACGCGGAGTGGCTGCGGGTCGGGCGGATCCTCGGCATCCACGACCGGGACATGCCGCAGACCATCGAGGAGTTCTGGCCCTACTACCGCAAGGTCCTCGCCGACGAATTGGAGGCGACCGTCGTCGTGCAGGACCTCACCGCGACCGACCGCCCCGTACCGCCACCGGACCGCGGGCCGCTCCTGCTCAGGCTGCTGCTGCGCGCCTCTTGGCCGCTGATCCTGCCGCCGCTCGCCCGCTTCCGGCGCTTCGTCACCATCGGTCTGATGCCGCCCGACGCACGCGAGGCGATAGGGCTCCCCTGGACCGACGCGCAGGAGCGCAGACTGCGGCGCTTGGGCCGCGTCGTACGGGCCGTGGTGCCCGCCCTTCCCGAGCGGCTGCGCTATCTGCCGCTGGCGAGGCAGGCCCGCAGGGCGGCCCGCGAAGCGGCCCGGCTCACGCCGAGGCGCGGCGCACCAGCGTCGTCGGGGTGATCACCGAGGCCGGGGCGCCGGACCCCGGTTCGCTCTCGTTCAGTACCCGCATCAGCAGCCGCACCATCAGCCGCCCGTTGCCCTCGATGTCCTGACGGACCGTCGTGAGCGGGGGGTCGGTGGTCTCGGCCACCAGGGTCATGTCGTCGAAGCCGACCAGGGCGATGTCCTCCGGCACCCGCAGCCCGCGCTCGCGCAGCACTCTCAGCGCGCCCGAAGCCATCAGGTCGTTCGATGCGAACACGGCGTCCGGCGCGGCGCCACCGTCGAGCAGCCCGGCCATCGCACGTGCGCCGCTCTCCGCCGTGAAGTCGCCCTGGGCGGTCAACGCCGGGTCGGCTTCGGGCAGTACGTCACGGTAGCCGTCGAGCCGGTCCAGCGCGGAGGTCTGGTCGCGCGGGCCCGCGATGTGCGCGACGCGGGTGCGGCCGAGGGAGACCAGATGGCGTACCGCAGCCCGGGCGCCGCCGCGGTTGTCGCAGTCGACGTACGGGACCGCGTGCTCGGAGCCGGCTCCCGGCCCGCCCGGACGGCCCCCGAACACGGCGGCCACCCCCGACCCGCGGACCACGGAAGGCAGCGCGTCGTCCTCGTGCAGGGAGAAGGCGAGCGCCCCGTCGACATGGCCGCCGCCGAGATAGCGGGCGATCCGGTCGTGGTCGTCGGGCCCCTCCACCCACAGCAGCACCAACTGGGAGTCGTTGGCGGCCAGTTCCCGGCTGATGCCGCGCACCTGACGCTCGAAGAACGGATCCGAGAACACCCGGAACTCGGGCTCGGCGATGATCACGGCGACCGCCCCGCTGCGCCGGGTGACCAGGCTCCGCGCCGCATGGTTCGGTACGTAGCCGAGCTCGGCCACCGCCTCGCGCACCCGGTCCGCCAGCGGTGTGCGGACACCGGCCCCGCCGTTGACGACGCGCGAGACCGTCGCCCGCGAGACCCCGGCGCGGGCGGCGACGGCCTCCAGCGTGGGCCGGGTTCCAGTGGTCGGATCGGGCAACGGATGCTCCTCGTCGGCGCGTCGGACCGTGTCGACACGAGGGTAACCGCAGGTGCCGCCGCCCCCGAAGGGGCGACGGCACCATCAGAACCCACGTCAGTGGTCGTGGATCGTGTTCGTCGCGGCGATCTTCTTCCAGGACTTCGGCTGCGCCGGCCGGACGTCGGCACCGGCGGCGATCCGCTCGCCCGCCGCGGCCGGGGCGGCCGGCTTCGACGGCTGGTACAGCCAGGCGTCGAAGAACTCCGCGAGCGACTTGCCGGAGACCCTCTCGGCGTACTTCACGAAGTCGTCCACACTGCCGTTGCCGTTGGCGTTCACGGTCGGCCAGCCCTTGAGGATCGCGAAGAAGTCCTCGTCACCGATCTCTCCCCGCAGCGCCTGCAGAGTGAGCGCACCACGGTCGTAGACGGCGATGTCGAACTGCTTGTCCGGGCCGGGGTCGCCAGGCTTCACCGTCCAGAACGGGTCCTCGGCCGGATGCAGGGCGTAGACGTAGTCCGCCAGCTCCTGCGCCGTTCCCTCGCCCTCCTTCTCCGACCACAGCCACTGGCTGTAGCGGGCGAAGCCCTCGTTGACCCAGATGTCCTTCCAGCCCTTGACGGAGACGCTGTCCCCGTACCACTGGTGGGCCAGCTCATGGACGACCACCGAGGCGTTCGCGCCATTGGCGAACTGCCGCGGGCTGTAGAACGGGCGGGTCTGTGTCTCCAGTGCGAAGCCGCTCGGCACGTTCGGGACGTAGCCGCCGAGCGCGTTGAACGGATACGGCCCGAAGACCTCCTCCAGCCACTCCGCGATCTCGATGGTCCGCTCGACGCTGGCCCGCGCCGCCCCCGCGTTGTCGCCGAGGTCCTTGCTGTAGGCGTTGAGGACCGGTAGTCCCTTCGCGGTCTTGTCGGTCGTGATGTCGAATCTGCCCACCGCGAGGGTCGCGAGATACGTGGCCTGCGGCTTGTTCGACCGCCAGCTGAAACGCGTCCAGCCGAGCCGTGAACTCTGCGACTGCAGCACTCCGTTACTGATCGCCTGGGTGCCGTCCGGCACCGAGACGGAGATGTCGTACGTCGCCTTGTCCAGCGGATGGTCGTTGGACGGGAACCACCACACCGCCGAGTCCGGCTCCTGGGCGGCGACGCCGCCGTCCGGGGTGCGCTGCCAGGCGCTCCAGCCGTCGATCTTCAGCTCGGAGGGCTTGCCGGCGTACCGGACGACCACCGAGACCGACCGGTTCTTCTCCAGCGGTGAGGCCGGGGTGATCTCCAGCTCCCGGTCGCCGCTCTTCGCGAACACGGCCTTCCGGCCGTTCACCCGCACCTCGCTGACGTTCAGGCCGAAGTCGAGGTTGAAGCGGGAGAGGTTCTGCGTGGTGGTGGCGAGGATCGTCGCCGTACCCTCCAGCAGATCGGTCTTGGGCTGATATTTCAGCCGAAGGTCGTAATGCGATACGTCATAGCCGCCATTTCCGCTGGCCGGGTAGTAGGGGTCGCCAATGCCCGATGCCCCGGGCTCGAAGTCTGCGGCCGATGCCGGGATCGCCAGCAGAAGAGATGCCGCAAGCGCGCTCGGAACGAGGATTCTGCGGTGCACGAATGCTCCAAATAGTCGGGGCGGATGATCTCTTCGGAACCTATTCATGCGTGCGACGCCCCGTCATGTCCACGGCTCCTGTTGTCACACGATCGCCATTCGGCCGACACGATGCCCGTCGTCCCCTCCGTCGCCTCGGCCCACTCCTGGTTCTCTACTGCCCTCTGTCGCACAGGAGTTGACCGGAGTACCTTCCGCCCATGCCGATACGTGTGCGGGGCACCCGCCTTTGGAGCAGATCGCCGGCCGTGGCGGCCACGGCCGCCCTGATATCCGTGCTCATACCGCCGGGCAGCGCCCAGAGCGCCCCGCCCCGCGAGAGCAGACCCGTCTACTCGTACGACAACGCGATCCGGGAATCCGTATGGGTGGACACCCGGCTCGACGGCGACGGGGACGGCAGGACCGACCGCGTAGCGGTCGACATCGTCCGGCCGCGTGAAACGGCGCAACATGGCCGGAAGATACCGGTCATCATGGATGCCAGCCCGTATTACTCCTGCTGCGGGCGCGGCAACGAGAGCCAGAAGAAGACGTACGACGCGAACGGGAATCCCGTCCAGTTCCCGCTCTACTACGACAACTACTTCGTGCCGCGCGGCTACGCCTTCGTCGCCGTCGACCTCGCCGGCACCAACCGCTCCGACGGCTGTGTCGACGTCGGTGGCCGCTCCGACATCCACTCCGCCAAGGCCGTCGTCGACTGGCTGAACGGCCGCGCCCGCGCCTACACCACCCGCACCGGCGCCGCACGCGCCACGGCCGGCTGGACCACCGGCAACGTCGGGATGATCGGCAAGAGCTGGGACGGCACCATCGCCAACGGCGTCGCCGCGACCGGGGTCGAGGGCCTCAAGACCGTCGTCCCGATCGCCGCCATCTCCTCCTGGTACGACTACTACTTCGCCCAGGGCGCGCCGCTGTACGACTCCGGCCCCGACTGGCTCTCGAACTACGTGAACAGCCCCGACGCCCGCGCCCGCTGCCGGGCCGTCCAGCAGCGGCTCGTCGACGAGGCCCCGCGCAGCGGCGACTGGACGCGGCTGTGGAGCGAACGCGACTACGTCCGGGACGCCCGTAACGTCCGGGCCAGCGTCTTCGCCGTCCACGGCATGCAGGACCTCAACGTACGCCCGAAGCACTTCGGGCAGTGGTGGGACGCACTCGGCGACCACGGTGTCGAGCGCAAGGTCTGGCTCTCCCGGACCGGACACGTCGACCCCTTCGACTTCCGCCGCGGTGAGTGGGTCACGACGCTGCATCGCTGGTTCGACCACTACCTCCTCGGCTACGACAACGGCATCGACCGTGAGCCGATGGCCGACATCGAGCGCGCTCCCGACCAGTGGTCCACCGACCGTGTCTGGCCGCCACGCTCCACCGCCACCACCACACTCCGCCCCGGCAAGGGCGCCACCCCCGGCGTCGGCACACTCGCCCTGAAGCCCGCACCGCCCGGCGTCACGGAGACATTCACCGACGACCCGGCACTCGACGAGACCGACTGGGCCGCCGACATCGACCGCGCCACACCGGCCAAGGCCGGGTTCGTCACCCGGGTGCTCAGCCGCGACCTGCGGCTCTCCGGATCCTCCACGGTCACCGTCACCGCCACCCCCACGACCACGACCGCTCATCTCTCCGCGGTCCTCGTCGACGTCGGCCCGGACACCATCCGTGACTACGCGGCCGCCGGCGAAGGCATCACGACCCTCCCCGGGCGCACCTGCTGGGGCCCGAGCACGGCCGGTGACAGCTCCTGCTTCAAGGAGACCGCGGCCCGAACGGCCGCCGTCGACTACACCGTGGTCAGCCGCGGCTGGGCCGATCTCGGCAACCACGCCTCGGCGGTCAAGGGCCGCCCGCTCACGCCCGGCACGGCCTACACCATCACCCTCGATCTGCACGCCACCGACCATGTCGTTCCGGCAGGTCACCGTCTGGCCCTCATCATCGGCGGCACCGACAGGGACCTCATCGATCCTCCGTCCACGAGGCCGAGCCTCACCCTCGATTTCGTCCGAACCGCCGCCCGGCTGCCCTTCGTCGGAGGCGTTCCGGCCTTCGTGCGGGCCACCACAGGCGCTGTCCCGCCGGCCGCCACCGCGCGCGAGTCCCGTCTCGACGGTGTCGCGGAGCCGCGTCCGATCCGCCCGATCCCGGGAGCGAGCAACCGATGAACCGCCGTATCCGTATCCGTATCCGTACTCTCGCCCTGGCCGTCGCCGTCTGCGCCCTCGCCGCGCCCCTGATGTCCGCGCCGGCCCAGGCGGCCCCCGCCGCGCAGAGCCTGCCGCGCACCGGATTCGAAGCCTCGGGCGGCGCGCGCTGGACCGGTCAGGCCGAGGAGTGGCAGTTCCTCGCCGCCGTCGACCGGGCCGCCGACCGGGTCTCACTGGACACCATCGGCACGACAGGGCAGGGCCGCCCGCTCCGGCTCGTCCGCATCGGCGGCGAGCGGACCACGGCGAACACCATGCTGCTGATCTGCAGTCAGCACGGCGACGAGCCGTCGGGCCGCGAAGCCTGCCTCACCACCATCCGCGACCTCGCGTACGCCGAGGACGCCGGGACCCGGCGCTTCCTGGACCGTACGACCGTCCTCGTCGTCCCCACCGCCAACCCCGACGGCCGCGCCGCCGACACCCGGGAGAACGCGGACGGCGTCGACATCAACCGGGACCACATCGCCCTGAAGACCGCCGAGGGCCGCGCCCTGGCCGCCGTCATCCGTGACCGGCGCCCGGACGTGATCTACGACTTGCACGAGTACAACTCCACGCCCTCCTACTACGACAAGGAACTGCTCTCACTCTGGCCGCGCAATCTCAACACCGATCCGAGGGTCCACAAGGAAGCGCACACGCTCTCCGAGAACTATGTACGGCCCGCCGCCCACGACGCCGGATTCAGCAGCGGCATCTACGGCATCTGGACCGATCCGGTCACCGGTGAGCCCGTGAAGCAGGTCGCCGGTGACGGTCAGGAGCGCATCCTGCGCAACACCGCCGGCATCAAGCACTCCGTCGGGCTGCTCGTGGAGACCCGCGTCGATCCTCTGACCGACGCCGAGAAGGCGGACGCGGCCCTCAACAACCGGCGCCGGGTCGCGACCCAACGAGCCGCGCTGGACGGCGCGTTCGACTTCGTCGACGAGCGTCGCGGCCGGATCGAGGCCGCGACGGGAGCCGCACGTCTCGCGGGCTTCACGGACCGTGGCCCGGTCTACGCCGGCGGCGCCGACAACGACCCCGCCACCACCGAGGAGATCATCCAGGACCCGCCCTGCGGCTACCGGCTCAGGGCCGGACAGTACGCGGACGTGAAGGACGAACTCGCCCTGCACGGCGTGCTCGCGAAGGCGGAAGGGGGCGGGGCCGCCTTCGTACCGCTGCGGCAGTCCCAGCGTGCCCTCGTACCGCTCCTGCTCGACGAGCGGGCGGTATACCACCTCACATCCGGACATCCTGTTACCGCTTGTTGATACGACGAGACCCGCGTGACCTGTGGTAGGAGGGCTTACGGAGAGCGAGTCCAGGCTCCGTGAACCTCCGAAAGGTGCCACCTGTGCCGCACGAGGAATCGCCCGACGAATCGCACGACGCACGGAAACCGGGCAGCCGGGGAGATCTGCCGGTGACGGCGGACCACCCCGGCCTGTCCGGGGACTCCCGGACGGACCGCGTGGTCTTCGGCGTCACCGCGGCCCTCACGCTCGCCTTCGTGATCTGGGGTTCCGTCGCCACGGACACCCTGGAGAGCGTCTCCAGCAGCATGCTCTCCGGCCTCATCCACAACGGCGGCTGGGCGTTCGTCCTCGCCGCCTCCGGCTTCGTCGGCTTCGCGCTCTGGCTCGCCATCAGCCGCTACGGCAGGATCCCGCTCGGACAGGAGGGTGAGGAGCCCGAGTTCCGCACCGTTTCCTGGGTCGCGATGATGTTCAGCGCGGGCATGGGCATCGGCCTGATGTTCTACGGCGTCAGCGAACCTCTCGCGCACTTCACCACGCCGCCGCCCGGAACCAGGCCGGCCGACGCCGCCGAGGCCATGGAGATCTCCATGGCCACCACCCTCTTCCACTGGACGCTGCACCCCTGGGGCATCTACGCCGTCGTCGGACTCGCCATCGCGTACAGCACCTACCGGCGGCGCCGGCGCCAGACCATCAGCGCCGTCTTCGAATCACTCATCGGCAGAAAGCACGCGTACGGCACGGGCGGCCGGATCATCGACATCCTGGCCATCTTCGCCACCCTCTTCGGGTCCGCCGCCTCTCTCGGCCTCGGGACCCTCCAGATCGGCAGCGGCGTCACCGAACTGGGCTGGATGGAGAAGGTCAGCACGGCACTCCTCGTCGGCATCATCGCCGTACTGACCCTCGCGTTCGTCCTCTCCGCCGTCTCCGGCATCGAGAAGGGCATCCAGTGGCTGTCCAACACCAACATGGTGCTGGCGCTGCTCCTCGCACTGTTCGTCTTCATCGCCGGGCCGACCATCATCGTGCTCGACCTGCTTCCGACGTCGATCGCCGCCTACTTCGGGGAGCTGCCGCAGCTGGCCGGGCGCACCGAGGCCTCCAGCGGCACGGGCGTCGGCGACTGGCTGGGCACCTGGACGGTCTTCTACTGGGCCTGGTGGATCTCCTGGACGCCGTTCGTCGGCATGTTCATCGCCCGCATCAGCCGGGGACGGACGATCCGTCAGTTCGTCGGCGGGGTGATCCTGGTGCCGAGCACGGTCAGCCTGTGCTGGTTCGCCGTCTTCGGCGGCACGGCGATGAAGCTCCAGGAACGCGGGCGGCTCGGCGAGGAGACGACGCCCGAGGGACAGCTCTTCGCCGTGCTCCAGCAGTTCCCCATCGCCACGGCGACGAGTCTGCTGGTGATGATCCTCGTCGGGATCTTCTTCGTGTCGGGCGCCGACGCCGCGTCCATCGTGATGGGCGCGCTCTCCCAGAAGGGCGCCCTGGAACCGGGCCGGTTCGTCGTCGTCTTCTGGGGCGTGGTCACCGGGGCTGTCGCGGCCGTGATGCTCCTCGTCGGCGGCGGGCAGGGCGACGCGCTCGCCGGACTGCAGAATCTGACCATCCTGGTGGCCGCGCCGTTCGCCCTGGTGATGATCGGCATGTGTGTCGCGCTGATGCGCGATCTGCGCCACGACCCGCTGATCGTGCGCGGCCGGCGAGGTGAGGAGGTCGTCGAACTCGCCGTCATCGCCGGCCACGAGAAGTACGACGACGACTTCGAGCTCCGTATCGGCCCCGTCCCGCCGGGCAGCTGAGGCCGCTGCACGCCGTCACCGAGGGGCGTTCACCGGTCCAGGTCCGTTCACCGGGCGAGGTCCGCGGCGGCCCTGGCACAGCCCCAGGCCGCGGTGACGCCCGCGCCGCCGTGACCGTAGTTGTGGACCAGACGCGTGCCGTACGGGCCCGGCGCGCCGTCCAGGCGGACCCCCGAGGCCCTGGCCGGGCGCAGACCCACCCGGTGGCCGAGGACCCTCGCGTCCGCGATCTCCGGCCGGATCCGCGCGCACCGCTCCACGATCGCCGCGGCGGTCGCCGGGTCCGGCTCCAGGGACCAGGAGCCCTCCACCGCGGTGCCGCCGAGGATCAGCCGGCCGGGCTGCGGGAAGAAGTACGTCAGCGTGCTCGACTCCTCGTCCACTGCCGTGAACCAGGTCTCGATCCCGGGGTTCTCCACGAGCACCAACTGCCCCCGGACCGGCGACATCTCCGGGTCCGGCACGAGGCCACGCGCCCCGAGCCCGGTGCAGTTGACCACCACGGCGCCCTCCGCCGCCGCCTCGTCGAGCGAGGTGATCCCGCGGGTCTCGACCGTCCCGCCCGCCGCCTCGAGCCGGGCCCGCAGCCAGCCCAGGTGCACGGGCATGTCGATCAACGGCAGCCGGGCCCGGAGCGCGGGCCCGCCGCCGCCCGGCGCCTCACCCAGCGCCAGTTCCCGCAGACCGGCCAACTCCCGCGCCCACGGCCCCAGGGCGTCGAGCCGGGCCCCGGACTGCACACCGGCCACCAGTCGCACGCCGGTCCCGTCCGGGTCCGTGGCGAGCTCCTCGTACACCCGCAGCGTCGCGAGCGACCACTCGCCGACCAGCGCCTCGGGCTCGATCCGGTACGGCCACCACAACGCCCCCGCGACCGCGGACGTGGTCGCTTCCGCCGGCTCACGGGTCCACAGCCGCACCCGGCGGCCCTCCTCGGCGAGTACCACCGCCGTCGTCAGCCCGATGACCCCGCCGCCCACCACGATCACATCGCCCACGCCGCTCACCTCCCCGCTCATGGCCGGACCGTAGCGGAATCGAAGATGCCGTGCTCACATCACGTCACAGCTGGGGATACTCCAGACATGTCTGCCGAGTACGCGACCTTCGCCCTGGCGCCGGCGATGCGAGCCGGGGGAGTCCTGGCCGATGGTGGCTACCAGGTCCACCGGGACTTCATGGACTTCATCGTCGACGGCTGCCCGCTCCTCTTCCAGCTCTCCGACCTCGACGCGGTCTCCCCGCTCGCCTCCGACATCCCGCCCGCGATCTTCACCCGTCAGGTCCGCGCTCTGCTGCTGGAGGCAGAGGCCCCGCTTCCCGGCGGGCGTTACGTCATCTACGGCTGCCCCGAGTGCGAAGGACTCGACTGCGGCGCCGTCACCGCCGTCATCGAGCGCGACGGGGACGACATCGTCTGGCGGGACTTCGCCTGGCAGACCGACGAGACCGCCGACCTGGAACTCAACGGCTACCACGGGATAGGGCCGTTCCGCTTCCGCGGCGGGGAGTACCGCACGGAGCTGGAACGGCTCCTCGACGACGAGGAGGGCCGGCCGCGCCGTCGCGTCCTGCTGATCGGCGCCCGTGTCGCCGTCCTCGCCAGACTCGCCGCCGCCCTGCGCACCATCGGCATCGGCGCCGAGATCGCCCATGATGCGGCCGGAGTCCCCGCCGAGGAGCTCCGTACCTACGGGGCCGTCGCCTTCGGCCGCGCGGTCGTCGAGCCCGAACGGGCCGCGGTGCGCGCCGTCTTCGAACAGGCCGGGGTGGATGTCGCGTACGTGGACGGGCTCGCCCCGGTCATCCCGCTCCTGGTCGCCCAGATCGAGCACGCCCTCGACCGCTCGTCGGCGCGCCGTCGGCTGACCGGGCTGACGGCGGCCGGTGGTGAGGCGACGGTGACCGTCACCTCCACCTGCCGAGTCCACCTCGTCGCGTACCGCCTGGACCGGCTCCACCGCACCCACACGCACGACGTCTTCGACGGGATGCTGGAGCCCGGCACCCACCGAATTCCGCTGGACGCGCGGGCGGTCAAGGGGCAATCCTTCGTGGTGGCACGCGCCATGGGGGGCGTGCTGGTCGCGCCCGTGGCGCGATGACACAGCCGAGGGGCCCGGGCGAGCCGGTCAATCGCCGACACGACATGCATCAGCCGAACCGGAGGTCCGCCTCCCCGCGCCGATGAGCGGCGCCCGGCGGAACGGTCCGTCCATCCGCACACGTACCCCGGCGGAGCTGCGCCGATCGCGCAGACCGCGTGCCCACGCCTGCTGGGACCACCTCTACGCGGCGCCCCTGTGGCCGCTGCACGGCGCCAATCTGGGGACACTCGCCCGCACCTGTGACGCGGTCGGCGCGTGTCTGACCGTGCCGCGCTTCCCCTGGGTTCCCGAGGCCCTGGCCCGCGGCAACACGCTGCGCAAGCCGCTCTGCACGCACTGGACCGGCGATCCTCTGGGATGGCTGGCGAGGCAGCGCGAACGCGGCGTACGGATCGTGGGCGTCGAGCTCGCCGACGAGGCGGTACGTCTCGCCGATCTCGCGCCCGCCCGGGAGCCCACGGTCATGGTCCTCGGCCATGAGCGAATAGGTATCCCGCCCGAAGCCCTCGACCTGCTCGACGAGTGCGTGGAGATTCCGATGATCGGCACGGGCGCCAGCCTGAACGTCGCCGTCGCCGGATCGCTCGCGCTCTACAAACTCGCGGGCCTGCTCTGAGCCGCTCCAGACGGCCCCGGCGGGCCCGGCCCCTACCGGCCGGGCCCGGCCCCGACCTGCGCCCCCGATAGGATCGGCCCCCTCATGACTGCAACCCTCGTCGCCAAGGACCTCGCCGCCGGACACGGCGACCGCTCGCTCTTCGCCGGCCTCGACCTCGTCGTCGCGCCCGGCGATGTGATCGGCCTCGTCGGAGCCAACGGAGCCGGAAAGTCCACCCTGCTCCGCCTGCTCGCCGGTCTCGACCGGCCCGAGCAGGGGGAGCTGCGGCTCTCGCCGCCGACCGCCACCGTCGGGCACCTGCCGCAGGAGCCGGAGCGCCGCGAGGGCGAGACCGTACGGCAGTTCCTCGCCCGCCGTACCGGGGTCGCCGCGGCCCAGGCCGCGATGGACGAGGCCACCCAGGGCCTCGTCGACGGCACCCCCGGCGCCGACGACGCCTACGCGACCACACTCGAGCGCTGGCTGGCGCTCGGTGGCGCCGACCTCGACGAGCGCGCCGAGGAGATCGCGGGCTCGCTCGGTCTCACCGTCGGCCTCGACCAGCCCATGACCTCGCTCTCCGGCGGCCAGGCCGCCCGCGCCGGGCTCGCCTCCCTGCTCCTGTCCCGCTACGACGTCTTCCTCCTCGACGAGCCGACCAACGACCTCGATCTGGACGGCCTGGAGCGGCTGGAGACCTTCGTCCAGGGGCTCCGCGCCGGCACGGTCGTCGTCAGCCACGACCGCGAGTTCCTCACCCGTACCGTCACCAAGGTCCTCGAACTCGACCTCGCCCAGCAGCAGATCACCCTTTACGGCGGCGGCTACGAGGCCTATCTGGAGGAGCGGGCGACCGCCCGGCGGCACGCGCGCGAGGAGTACGAGGAGTACGCCGACAAGAGGTCGGCACTGGAGGGCCGGGCCCAGATGCAGCGCGCCTGGATGGACAAAGGCGTCAAGAACGCTCGCCGCAAGGCCACCGACAACGACAAGGCCGGCCGCAAGTTCCGCAGCGAGGCGAGCGAGAAGCAGGCCGCGAAGGCCCGCCAGACCCAGCGGATGATCGAACGGCTCGATGTCGTCGAGGAGCCCCGCAAGGAATGGGAGCTGCGGATGGAGATCGCCTCCGCGCCCCGCTCCGGTGCGGTCGTGGCGACCCTCCGGGACGCCGAGGTGCGGCGGGGAGACTTCCGCTTCGGGCCGGTGTCGCTCCAGATCGACTGGGCCGACCGCGTCGCCATCACCGGCGCCAACGGCTCCGGCAAGTCCACGCTGCTCGCCGCTCTCCTCGGCCGCCTCCCGCTGGACGAGGGCCATGCGGTGCTCGGCTCGGGCGTCGTCGTGGGCGAGGTCGACCAGGCCCGGGGCCTCTTCCACGGCACCGACTCGCTGCTGGACGCCTTCTGTGCGGCCGTCCCCGAAACCGAACCGGCCGAGGTCCGCACCCTCCTCGCCAAGTTCGGCCTCAAGGCCGACCACGTACTGCGCCCCGCAGCCACCCTCTCACCGGGCGAGCGGACCCGCGCCGCGCTGGCCCTGCTCCAGGGCCGCGGCGTCAACCTCCTCGTCCTGGACGAGCCGACGAACCACCTCGACCTGCCGGCCATCGAACAGCTGGAGTCCGCGCTCGACTCGTACAGCGGCACGCTGCTCCTGGTCACGCACGACCGGCGGATGCTCGACGCGGTCCGTACGACCCGCCGCATCGAGGTCGCGGCAGGAAAGGTGACCGAGCTCTGATGACCGACCCCACGACCCGTCTGATCGCGCTCCTCGACGACCCCGACGCCGATGTCGACGAGACGATCGACCTGGCCGACGACATCGCGGCGTCCGGCGACCGCGGTCTGCTCCCGCGCCTGGTGACCGAGCTCGGCCGCTTCATCGGTGAACGGAACTTCTACGCCCGCGAGATGCTCGGCGGGGTGATCGCGGCGATCGGCGGCACCGACGTACTGCCGGTGCTGCTGCGTGCCTCGGCCGTCGACCTCGGTGACGATCAGGACGGACTGGCGACGGAGATCGTCGGCGTGGTCCAGTCGGACCCGCGGACGGCCGGCGCGCTCCTGGAGCCCCTGACCAAGGACGACGACCCAGCCGTCGCCTCCCGGGCGGAATGGGCCCTGCGCTTCCTCCCGGACGCGCCGCAGGTGTAAGAGACGCGCCGCGGCTCGGCCCGCCGGGCGTGTGAGTGCGGGTGTGTGTGGGCTGGCTGGGCGGGTTGCTGGTCCATTTTCCAGTCGGTCGGGCGCGTGAGTGCGGGTGTGTGGGCTGGCTGGGCGGGTTGCCGGTCCGCTTTCCGGCCGGTCCGGCGTTTGAGGACGGACACTTCCCGGCACGCCCGACGGTAAGGGGTTGCTTCCCAGCCCGTCGGGGGGGGGGGGGGGGGGGACAACGAAAGGGCCCCCCCCACGTGGGAGAGAGGAAGAGGGGGAGGGGACGGAAAAAAGACACAGCGCGCATTCCCCACCTCTCTTCGGGTTC
>NZ_JBWKDT010000004.1:146757-272058 GCF_056435785.1 Streptomyces sp. NPDC043870 | reverse complement strand
TCTTTCCTCCCCCCCCCCCCCCCCCCCCCCCCCCCTGCCCCCCCCCCCCCCCCCCCCCCCCCCCCCCCCCCCCCCCCCCCCCCCCCCCCCCCCCCCCCCCCCCCCCCCCCCCCCCGGCCCGGCGGGCGGAGCCCTCGAAAGAGTCAGCCGCGCCTGCCGCCGCCCTGCTTCGGGTCGAGCAGGCCCGCCTTGCGCAGGGCGTCCGCCATCGCGCTGTTCGCCGGGGCCGGGGCCTGCCGGCCGGCGCCACCGCCGCCACCACCGGAGCCGCGGCGGTCACGGCCGCCGCCCTGACGCTGCTGCGGCGGGCGGCCGCCCTGGCCGCCCTGGCCGCGCTCACGGCGCTGACCCTGGCTGCCGCCGGACGCCTGCGCCGCCGCCTCGTCGTCCAGCCGCAGCGTCAGCGAGATCCGCTTGCGCGGGATGTCGACGTCGAGGACCTTCACCTTCACCACGTCGCCCGGCTTCACCACGTCCCGCGGGTCCTTGACGAAGGTCCGGGACATCGCGGACACATGGACGAGACCGTCCTGGTGGACGCCGATGTCGACGAACGCGCCGAACGCCGCCACGTTGGTGACGACACCTTCCAGCACCATCCCGGAGGCCAGGTCGGAGATCTTCTCGACGCCCTCCTTGAAGGTCGCCGTCTTGAACGCGGGCCGCGGGTCGCGCCCCGGCTTCTCCAGCTCGCGCAGAATGTCCGTCACCGTCGGCAGACCGAAGGTCTCGTCGACGAAGTCGTCCGCGCGCAGCGACCGCAGCACCCCGGTGTTGCCGATCAGCGACGCCACCTCACTGCCCGTGGTCTTCACCATGCGCCGCACCACCGGATACGCCTCGGGGTGCACGCTCGACGCGTCGAGCGGGTCGTCGCCACCGCGGATCCGGAGGAAGCCCGCGCACTGCTCGTACGCCTTCGGGCCGAGCCGCGCCACGTCCTTGAGCTCCTTGCGGGAGCGGAACGGACCGTTCGCGTCGCGGTGCGCCACGATGTTCTCGGCGAGCCCCGAGCCGATGCCCGACACGCGCGAAAGAAGCGGCGCGGAAGCGGTGTTGACGTCGACGCCGACACCGTTCACACAGTCCTCGACGACCGCGTCCAGCGAGCGCGAGAGCTTCACCTCGGACAGATCGTGCTGGTACTGGCCGACGCCGATCGACTTGGGGTCGATCTTCACCAGCTCGGCGAGCGGGTCCTGCAGCCGCCGCGCGATCGACACCGCGCCGCGCAGCGACACATCGAGGCCCGGCAGCTCCTGCGAGGCGAACGCGGACGCCGAGTACACCGACGCGCCCGCCTCCGACACCATCACCTTGGTGAGCTTCAGCTCCGGGTGCCGGGTGATGAGGTCACCGGCGAGCTTGTCCGTCTCGCGCGACGCCGTGCCGTTGCCGATGGCGACCAGCTCGACCGCGTGCTCCTTCGCGAGCCGCGCCAGCTTCGCCAGCGACTCGTCCCACTTGTTCGCGGGGACGTGGGGATAGATCGTGTCGGTGGCGACGACCTTGCCGGTCGCGTCGACGACGGCCACCTTCACACCCGTACGGAAACCGGGGTCGAGGCCCAGCGTCGCCCGCGTACCCGCCGGCGCGGCGAGCAGCAGATCCCGCAGATTGGCCGCGAAGACCCGTACCGCCTCGTCCTCAGCGGCCGTCCGGAGTCGCAGCCGCAGGTCGATCCCGAGGTGCACGAGAATCCGGGTCCGCCATGCCCAGCGCACGGTGTCCGCGAGCCACTTGTCGGCCGGACGGCCGCGGTCGGCGACGCCGAAGCGCCGGGCGACCATGGACTCGTACGTGGACGGGCCGGATTCCTCCGAGGGCTCCTCGGGCTCCAACTCCAGCGAGAGCACGTCCTCCTTCTCGCCGCGGAGCATCGCCAGGATGCGGTGCGAGGGCAGCTCGGTGAACGGCTCGGCGAAGTCGAAGTAGTCGGCGAACTTCGCGCCCGCTTCCTCCTTGCCGTCCCGGACCTTCGCCGCGAGCCGGCCGCGGGTCCACATCCGCTCCCGGAGCTCGCCGATGAGGTCGGCGTCCTCCGAGAACCGCTCGGCGAGGATCGCCCGCGCGCCCTCCAGCGCGGCCGCCGGGTCCGCGACGCCCTTGTCCGCGTCGACGAACGCCGCCGCGGCTGCGAGCGGATCGACCGACGGGTCGCCCAGCAGGCCCTCGGCGAGCGGCTCCAGACCGGCCTCCCGGGCGATCTGCGCCTTGGTGCGGCGCTTGGGCTTGAAGGGCAGATAGATGTCCTCCAGGCGCGCCTTGGTGTCGGCGGCCCGGATCTGCGTCTCCAGCTCGTCCGTGAGCTTGCCCTGCTCACGTACGGACTCGAGGATCGCGGTCCGCCGCTCCTCCAGCTCCCGCAGATACCGCAGCCGCTCCTCGAGCGTGCGCAGCTGCGCGTCGTCGAGCATCTCGGTCGCTTCCTTGCGGTAGCGCGCGATGAACGGCACGGTCGACCCGCCGTCGAGCAGCTCGACGGCCGCCTTCACCTGCCGCTCCCGTACGCCGAGCTCCTCGGCGATCCTGCCTTCGATGGACGTCGTCACGGTTCCCCGACTCGCCTTCTGATGCTGGCTGTGCTTGGAGGCCCCGCGGACAGGGCCCGCGGCATCGCGGTCCCTGCCCGCGCGGCCTCTTCGCCTGCATTCTGCCGGGTGGCCGGGTGCCGTGTCGCGGTGCCCCGCTAGGTGCTGTCCGGCGGGTCGGGCCCAGGGGCGTCAGCCCTTGGCGCTCAGGCCCGCGGGGAAGGCACCGGCGGCGACGGCCTTCGTCAGAAGACCGCGGGCCAGCTCGGTGAGGCGTTCGACCCCCGCCGCGCCGAGGTGCTCGTACGGGGCGAGGTCGAGGCGATCGGTGTGCTCCTCCACCTCCGCCCGCAGGGCAGAGCCCGCAGCGGTCAGCTCACCCTCGGCGTCGAGGAGTCCGCGCTCGCGGAGCCGGTCCGAAGCCGCCTCCCAGTCGGTGCGCCGCCAGCCGCGGCTGGCGAGGATCCAGCGCGGGGACATGCCCTTGCCGGTCGCGGTGTGGCTGACCAGGGCCTCCAGGGGATCGAGTCCGGCGGACAGCAGCGCGGTCAGATGGCCGTCGCCGCGGTGCTCGCGCAGCAGGGTCGCGGCATGCCAGTAGGCGAGGTGCGGCTCCTCGGGCACGGGCAGATCCGCGTGCGCCGCGTAGAGCGGACGGGCGTGCCGGGTGCAGGCCTCCGTGGCGCGCAGTGCCAGCCGGGCGGCCTCCGCCATCTCCTGCGAGGCGACCGTCTCGTCGCCGAGCAGCCGGCGCAGCGTCGCGTCGGCGGCCCGCAGCCGGGCCCCCAGCACGGTGGCCGGCGAGGCGGTGTCCCATACCGCCGGGAGGTGCCGGGCGATCAGTTCGTGGTTGAAGTTGTAGAAGGTGGCGGCCACGGTGCCCGGGCCGACCGCGCCCATGGCCGCCGCGCGCCCGGCGAAGTAGGCGGCGCTCGTGTCCTCGACGCCGATCCCGGCGAGCTCCTTCGCGTAGTCGGGCGAGAAGTACAGGGTGGAGTGCAGCGGGTTGACGGCGTTGTGGCAACGGCGGCCCGCGCGCGGGGGCAGAGAGGTCATGAACCGCACGTTACCGACTGGTCGGTACGCAAGGAAGTCCGGGGCGGCGTCCCCGGACTCCTGGGGGCGGCGTCACCCGGAACGTTCGATGGCACCGGCGAGCGGGTCGTCTTCGACGGCAAGTACGTCACGGCCGCAGGAGTCTCGTCCGGCATCGACATGGCCCTGCATCTGATCGGCCGGATCGCGGGCGACGAGATCGCCGAGAAGATCCAGCTGCTGACCGAGTACGACCCGCAGCCGCCGTACGACGCGGGCTCCCCGGACAAGGCGCCGGCGGAGATCGTCTCGTACTGGCGGGCCCGGGGGCGTCCGACGACACCGTCCGGTCCGGCGGCCGGTGACCCTCACACGCTCCAGGTGAAGCGCGGCGGCCTGCGCTCCAGGAAGGCGGCGACCCCCTCCGCGGTGTCGCCGCCGGCGCGTGCCTGCTCCGCCCAGTACGCGTCCCGGTCGGTGCGGCCGGAGGCGAACTCCTTCGCCGCGGCCTGCGTCAGCTGTGAGCGGGACGCCAGCACGCGTGTGAACTCGGCGACCCGCTTGCCCAGTTCGCCCTCGGGCAGCACCTCGTCCACCAGCCCGGTCCGCAGCGCCCGCTCGGTGCCGATCAACTCCCCGGAGAACAGCAGGTACTTCGCGGTCGCCGGTCCCACCAGGGACACCAGCCGCCGGGTCGAGGACGCCGGGTACACGATCCCCAGCTTTGCCGGTGTGATGCCGAAGGAGGCGCCCTCCTCGGCGAACCGCAGATCGCAGGCCGCGGCCAGCTGGCAGCCGCCGCCCACGCAGTACCCGCGCACCGCCGCCAGGGTCGGCTTGGGAAAGGCCGCGAGCGCCTCCTCGGCCCGTACGGCCAGACTCTGCGGCTCCTGCCCGGTGCCGGCCCGTTCGCTCAGCGAGGAGATGTCGGCGCCGGCGCAGAACGTGCTCCCGGCGCCGGTCAGCACCAGCGCCCGTACCTCCGGGTCATGCGCCAGCCCCTCCAGCAGGACGGGCAGCGACCGCCACATCTCCGCGGTCATGGCGTTGCGCTTGGCGGAGTGACTGATGACGACGGTGACGACCCCGTCCACGACGGTGTGCTGCACATGCGGGTCAGTGCGGTCCATGCGCGGATGCTATCCGTCCCGCCGGTACTTAAGATCAAGAAGGGGGTGCGACGAGGAGGCACTCATGACCGGTCCCACCCACGAGAGCAGGAAGCTCCGCCGGAGCTTCGGCTGGCTGGCTGCGCTCGGCGTCGTTCTCGTGCTCGCCGGACTCGTCGGACTCGTCTACGTCGGCGTCGCGACCCTGACCTCGATGCTGCTCTTCGGCTGGCTGCTGCTGATCGGCGGAATCGTCGGACTGCTGCACGCGATCGAGTCGCGCGGCACGAACTTCTTCTGGCTCGGCGTGGTGGTCGCCGCACTCAACATCGCGGCCGGTGTGGTCGTCCTGCGGCACCCGGAGGGCAGCGCGGAGGCGCTGACCATGTTCGCCGCGCTGCTGTTCCTGACCGGTGGGCTGTTCCGGCTGGTGGGCAGCCTGGTGGTACGCGGGCCGCAGTTCGGCTGGACCCTGGTGCAGGGCGCGTTCGGCCTGCTCCTCGGCATCCTTGTGCTCGCGAACTGGCCCGAGAGCAGCCGCTATGTGCTGGGGACCTTCTTCTCGCTGGCGCTGCTCTTCGACGGGCTCGGGCTGATCGCGATCGGCATCGGCGGCCGCAGGATCGTCGGTATGGTCGAGGACACCGCCGTGTCAGCGAAGCTGACAGAAGAAGATCAAGATCAGTCGAAGAACTGACGCTGTCATACCCACCCGGTCAGATTCTGTCGATAGGGGCTGACTTCTGTTCAGCAGCCCGGTCCGGACCAACACGTTCCCAACACTCGATACTCAACGGTTCCCAGCGATGTATCACGAGGGTGGGTGCGGGACTATGGAGAGCCCCGGGAGCGTCCCGGCCCGGCCACTGTCGTACGAAGGCGTCTGGCGGTTCACCGCACCCGCGCTCGATGTGTCGGTGCCGCAGGCCCGGCACGCCGTCCGCGATCTGATCCGCCGCCAGGGCGTGCCGCTCCACGACGACGTCCTGCAAGGACTCCTGCTGATCGTGTCCGAACTGGTCACGAATGCCGTACGGCACGCGGCTCTGCTGTCGCCCGAGGTCGCCGTCGAGGTGGCGATCGGGCCGGAGTGGATCCGGGTGGCTGTCGAGGACAACCACCCGTACCGGCCCAAGGCCCTGGAGAGCGACTCCGCCCAGACAGGCGGCCGCGGGCTGCTGCTCGTCAAGGAAGTCACGCGCGAAGCAGGCGGCGAGTGCGATGTGGAGCACACCGCGGGCGGCGGGAAGATCGTCTGGGCCGCGCTGCCGCTCGTCCCCGTGAGCGGCGCGGCGTCGCTGTAGCCGGCGGAACCGGTTCACCGGGGGTGCGCCCCCCGGTCACGGTCACCAGCCGCCGGCGGGCCCCGTGAGCTCCTTGATCGCCGGGCGCGCCGCGTCCAGCACCGTCATGAACCACGCGGAGAAGGTGTCCCGCGCATGCCGTTCGGCCAGCTCGGTCGCGGTCACGAACGCCGTCTCCCCGATCTCCTGCGGGTCCGGGCGCAGCGGAGCCTGCACCATGCCCACGAAAAGGTGGTTGTACTCCTGCTCGACCAGGCCCGAGGCCGGGTCCGGGTGGTTGTAGCGGACCGTGCCCGCCTCGGCCATCAGCGACGGCGAGATGCCCAGCTCCTCGTGCGTACGGCGGGCGGCGGCGGTGAACGGCGCCTCGCCCGGGTACGGGTGCCCGCAGCACGTGTTCGACCAGACATCGGGGGAGTGGTACTTCCCCGAGGCGCGGCGCTGGAGCAGCAGCCGCCCCTGCTCGTCGAAGAGGAACACGGAGAACGCCCGGTGCAGCCGCCCGGGTGCCTGATGGGCGGAGAGCTTCTCCGCGGTGCCGATGGTATTGCCGCTCTCGTCGACCAGTTCGAGCAAGATCGGCTGCTTGGTGCCGTTCGGCGAGCTGTTCGTCGCAGTGGCGGGTGTGGTCGGCATAGCCATCCTTCGCTTCGGTCCTCGGCCCGGCGGGGGCTCCCTCAGTCTGCCGTACAAAAGCGGCTTGTCCGCACTTCGCCGCCCTGGGCATGTCCGTGCCCCGCCGCGCAGGAGTGCGGCGGGGCACGAACGGAAGATCAGACTCCGAAAGCGCCCGAGTAGTGGATCATGCCCTTAGGCAGAGCCGTGGAACCGTCCCGGACCAGCGCCGTCACGGCCTCGTCGGGCATCTCGAACCCGGGCCGGATCCCCAGCCGGGAGCCTCTTCGTCCGTGGGGAGCGCCCGCGGCGTCGACGAATGCACGGCCGCGATGCCGGCGTCCGTCACTGGGGGTACCCCCCGGTGGAGCTCTGGGGGAGGGTCCGCAGGCGCGTGCCGGCCGGACGCAGGACATAGCCGGCGTAGCCGTACTCCGCGCCGTGGTCGCGCCGCATGGCGATCTCGGCCCGGGTGGAAGCGAGCGCCGGCCCCATGCCGGGAGCCGTCGGATCGGCGACGTCGGCCCGCTCACCGAGCGGTCCGTAGTACTCCGCCCAGTCGCTCTCGGGCTGCCGGTACACGCCGAGGACGTGGTAACCGGCCGCGACCGCGGCGGCCGCGTTCTCGGCCGGCGTGCGCAGCGTGCAGTGCTGGTCCCAGAAGTCGCGGGCCTCCGGGCTCGGATCGTCGCAGGTCCACTCGCACTCGGTGACGACGAGCGCGCCGCCGGGTGCGAGCAGCCGCCGCCAGCGGCGCAGGGCCGTGTCGAAACCGATCGAGTACACCGAGCTCTCGGCCCAGACCAGGTCGAACGACCCGTCCGGGTAGGGCAGTTCGCCCATGTCGGCGTTGACGGTACGGATCCGGTCGCCTAGCCCGCGGGCGCCGGCCGCGCGCCGCAGCTCGTCGAGGAACGGTTCGTGCAGATCCACGGCCGTCACGTCGGCGCCGGCCTCCGCGGCCAGCAGCAGCGCGGAACGGCCCGGGCCGCAGCCCAGATCGAGCACGCGTGGACGGGACGGCAGCCGGCCCGCGAGCGCGAGCAGCCGACGGGTGGTGTCGTCAGAGCCGGGACCCTGCCGGGGCAGGCCGTGGTGAAGTGAGAAGAATGCGTCGTACTGGTCGTTGTCGGACAACGTGGGAAACCCTTTGAGTGAGCGGGCCCCGGCCGGCGTACGGGATCAGGTCAGCGTACGGAATCAGGTCGACCGGGAGCCCGGAGGCCGATGACGGACCGGGCGCTGCGCACGGCAGCGACTTCTGTGACGGTCATCGACCCCAGCTCCTCTCAAGATCACGGCTTCGCACGAAGGCAGCAGCCGTCAGTGACAGAAACCGGCCTCGTGCTCGGCATGGCCGGTGGGCTCCAGTTGGAACGTGCAGTGCTCGACATCGAAGTGCGACCCGAGGCAGCCCTGCAGATCGTGCAGCATCTTCTCGTGTCCGATCGCGTCGAGGAAGTCCTGCGCCACCACCACATGCGCCGAGAGCACCGGCATCCCGGAGGTGATCGTCCAGGCGTGCAGATCGTGGACGTCCTCGACGCCGGGCAGGGCCCGTATGTGCTCGCGCACCTCGGCCATGTCGACGCCCTTCGGTGCCGCCTCCAGCAGCACGTTCAGCGTCTCCCGCAGCAGCTTGACGGTGCGCGGCACGATCATCAGGCCGATGACCAGGGAGGCGATCGGGTCGGCCGCCTGCCAGCCGGTGGCCAGGATGATGCACGCCGAGACCAGCACGGTCACCGAACCGAGCGCGTCCGCCAGGACCTCCAGATACGCGCCGCGTACGTTGAGGCTCTCCTTCTGGCCCCGCATCAGCAGGGACAGCGACACCATGTTCGCGACGAGGCCGACGAGGGCGAAGGCGATGGTGATGCCGCCCCTGGTCTCCACCGGGGTGATGAAACGCTGCACCGCCTCGTACAGCAGGAAGCCACCGACGCCGAGCAGCAGCAGACAGTTCGCGAGCGCGGCGAGGATCTCGGCCCGGGCGAAGCCGTAGGTGCGACTGGCGTCGGCCGGACGGGCCGCGAAGTGGATCGCCAGCAGGGCCATCGCCAGGCCGAGGCCGTCCGTGGCCATATGGGCGGCGTCGGCGATCAGGGCAAGCGAGTCCGCGACGATCCCACCGACGATCTCCACGGTCATCACGCCCAGCGTGATGCCGAGGGCGATCCGCAGCCGGCCCTTGTAGGCGGCGGTCGCGGTGCCCGTCGGCGGAGCGCCGTGCGTGTGTCCGTGGTCGTGCCCAGCCCCCATGAGGACGCCTCCCGGATCGTCTGAATGATCTGTCCGAATGGCCAGTCAACTACGGGTGGGGGGTATGGGGCAACACGAAGGTGAACACCGTTGTCATATGCTCTGACCTGCGGTTATGTACGCAGGTCAGAGCCTCGTGACGATCAGTGGGCGGCCGCCTCGGGATGCCGCAGCAGCCAGCCCTCCCACGCCGACTCGACCATCTCGCGCACCCCTCGCGAGGCCGTCCAGCCCAGCTCCTCGCCGATCCGGTCGACCGAGGCGACGGCCCGCGCGGCGTCCCCGGGCCGACGCGGCCCGACGACCGCGGGCGTGGCGTGGCCGGTCACCTCGGCGACGAGCCCGGCGAGCTCGCGCACCGACACCCCTTCGCCGCGCCCGATGTTCACGGTCAGGTCCCCGGCGCCGTTCTGGCCGGCCAGCCGTCGGGCCACCGTCAGATGCGCGTCGGCCAGATCGGCGACATGGATGTAGTCACGGATGCAGGTGCCGTCCGGGGTGGGGTAGTCGTCGCCGAAGATCCGCGGGGCCTCACCGCGGCTGATCCGGTCGAAGAACATCGGGATGATGTTGAAGACCCCGGTGTCGGAGAGCTCCGGCCGGGCCGCGCCCGCGACGTTGAAGTACCGCAGACAGGCGGTGGCGATGCCGTGCGCCCGTCCCGTCGCGCGCACCAGCCACTCGCCCGTGAGCTTTGTCTCGCCGTACGGATTGATCGGTACGGCGGGGGTGTCCTCCGTGATGAGGTCCACATCGGGCACCCCGTACACGGCGGCGGACGACGAGAAGAGGAACCGCTTCACCTCCGCGGCGGCGACGGCCTCCAGCAGCACGGTCAGTCCGTGCACGTTCTCCCGGTAGTAGTGCAGCGGCTGCTCGACGGACTCGCCGACCTGCTTCTTCGCCGCCAGATGCACGACTCCCGTGACCGCGTGCCCGGCGAGCGTACGGTCCAGCAGCTCCCGGTCCAGCAGCGATCCGTGCACCAGCGGCACCCCCTCGGGCAGTCGCCCGGGAATTCCCGTCGACACGTCGTCGAGCACGACCGCCCGCTCCCCGGCCCCCGCCATGGCATGCGCCACGTGCGCCCCGATGTACCCCGCTCCACCTGTGATCAGCCATGTCATGCCCGCCACCCTAGGCCGTGTTTGAGAACTCCCGCCTGGCCCGGGACGCCTGGCACGCACACTCGCACGCACCGGACCCGCTCACTGATCCGGCCTGATCCGGCCTGATCCGGAGGACAGGCTCTGGGCGCCTCCTGCCGCGGTTTGTGGGGTGAGGCACTGATCGATAATGATGATCTCGGTCCGCACCCCGGCGGCCTGGCTGTGGCAGGGATGCCCAGCCGTAGCAGACGGCCGCAGGGGTGAGCGGGAGTGTCGTCACCGGGAAACCTCGGTGAACTCGCGTTTCCGTTCATCCGATAGCCTCTGCCGACGTGCCGCCGCCCGGTCCCGGGCCGAGCCGCCGCGCACACCCACCTGTTCAGCGCCAAGGAGTGAGTCCGTCTGCCGACCGCAATCCTCACCGGTCCGCCGGTACCCGGATCGCCGCTCGAAGGCGATCTGCGGTCGCTGGGCTTCGACGTACGCATCGCCTCGGGAGCCGACGAGACCGCGGCGCTGCTCGCCGCGGCCCCGGCCGCCGAGCGCGTCGCCCTCGTCGACCCCCGCTTCGTCGGCCACGTCCACGCCCTCCGCCTCGGCCTGACGGACCCCCGCTTCCCCGCCTCCGCGATCCCCGGCGCGGTCACGGCCCAGCCGGAGGCGCGCAGCGCGCTGCTGGCCGCGCTGGGCGCAGCCAGGGGCACGCCTGTGCCGGCCGACGGGGTCGCCGAGTCGATCGATGCCGAAGGCGTCACGCCGCACCGGCCCGAGCTGGGGTCGCTCGTCGCGACCGTGCCCGGCGACGCCCAGGCCCGTAACGAGGCCCGGCAGGCCGTCGCCGCCGTCGATGACGAGGCCGTACGGCTGCGCTCCGCCGTGAAGGCCCGCGACGGCTTCTTCACCACGTTCTTCATCAGCCCGTACTCGCGCTACATCGCCCGCTGGTGCGCGCGCCGCGGACTGACCCCCAACCAGGTCACCACCGCTTCGCTGATCACCGCGCTGATAGCGGCGGGCTGTGCCGCCACGGGTACGCGCGGCGGATACGTCGCCGCAGGCGTACTGCTCCTCTTCTCCTTCGTCCTGGACTGCACCGACGGGCAGCTCGCCCGCTACTCCCTGCAGTACTCGACGATGGGCGCCTGGCTCGACGCCACCTTCGACCGGGCCAAGGAGTACGCGTACTACGCGGGCCTCGCGCTCGGCGCATCCGCCGGAGGGGACGACGTCTGGGCCCTGGCCCTCGGCGCGATGGTGCTGCAGACCTGCCGCCACGTCGTGGACTTCTCCTTCAACGAGGCGAACCACGACGCGGTGTCCAACACGAGCCCCACCGCCGCCCTCTCCGACAAGCTCGACAGCGTCGGCTGGACGGTCTGGGTGCGCCGCATGATCGTGCTGCCGATCGGCGAGCGCTGGGCCATGATCGCCGTACTGACGGCCGTGGCCACGCCCCGCATCGTCTTCTACGCGCTGCTCATCGGCTGTGCCTTCGCCGCCACGTACACCACCGCGGGCCGGGTGCTGCGCTCGCTCACGCGCAAGGCGCGGCGGACCGACCGCGCCGCCCGGGCGCTCGCGGACCTCGCCGACTCCGGACCGCTCGCCGAGGGTTTCGCGGGAGCGTTCAAGGGCGTGGCCCGCAGGCTGCCGGCGATCGCCCCCGTGGCGATCGCCGCGCTGGGCGCGGTCGCGGTCACCGCCACCGCCTGGCTCACGCCGTACGGCAGCCCCTGGCCGGTCGTCGCCGCCTTCGGTTACGCCCTGACCTCGGGCCTCGCCGTCGCCCGCCCCCTCAAGGGCTCCCTCGACTGGCTCGTGCCCCCGGTCTTCCGCGCCGCCGAATACGGAACGATCCTGCTGCTCGCCGTCCGGGCCGATGTGAACGGTGCCCTTCCAGCGGCTTTCGGGCTGGTGGCCGCGGTCGCCTACCATCACTACGACACGGTGTACCGCATCCGCGGCGGCACCGGCGCGCCCCCGCACTGGCTGGTCCGTGCGGTCGGCGGGCACGAGGGACGAACCCTTGCGGTCGCACTGCTCGCCGCCTTGCTCGGCGCCCCGCAGTTCACGATCGCGCTGACGGTCCTCGCGGTGGCCGTGGCACTCGTGGTGCTCGTGGAGTCCATCCGCTTCTGGGTGTCCTCCGGAGCACCCGCCGTACATGACGAAGGAGAACCCGCATGATCGGCCTCGTACTGGCAGCCGGTGCCGGACGGCGTCTGCGTCCCTACACCGACACGCTTCCGAAGGCCCTCGTGCCGGTAGGCCCGGAACAGGACGGGGCAGCCCTGTCGGTCCTCGACCTGACGCTGAAGAACTTCAGTGAGATCGGCCTCACCGAGGTCGCCGTCGTCGTCGGCTACCGCAAGGAAGCCGTGTACGCGCGCAAGGACGAGTTCGAGGCGACGTACGGCCTCAAGCTCACCCTCATCGACAACGACAAGGCCGAGGAGTGGAACAACGCCTACTCCCTGTGGTGCGCCCGTGACGTCCTCAAGCGGGGCGTGATCCTCGCCAACGGCGACACCGTCCACCCGGTCTCCGTCGAGAAGACGCTGCTCGCCGCCCGCGGCGAGGGCCGGCGGATCATCCTCGCCCTCGACGCGGTGAAGCACCTCGCCGACGAGGAGATGAAGGTGATCACCGCCGACGGCAAGGGCGTGCAGAAGATCACCAAGCTGATGGACCCGGCCACCGCCACCGGCGAGTACATCGGCGTCACCCTCATCGAGCCCGAAGCCGCCGAGGAGCTCGCCGACGCCCTGAAGGCCACCTTCGAGCGCGACCCCGACCTCTATTACGAGGACGGCTACCAGGAGCTCGTGAACCGCGGCTTCCGGATCGACGTGGCGCCGATCGGCGACGTGAAGTGGGTCGAGATCGACAACCACGACGACCTCGCCAAGGGCCGGGAGATCGCGTGCCAGTACTGACCCGGCTCATCCCGTCGCCGGTCGTCGTCGACATTCGCCCGGGCGCGCTGGACGACCTGGCCGGTCTCCTGGCCGACCAGCGGATCTCCGGCTCCGGCAAGCTCGCGATCGCGATCAGCGGCGGCTCCGGCCAGGCGCTGCGCGAACGGCTGGCCCCCGTGCTGCCCGGCGCTGCCTGGTACGACGTGACCGACGGCACGATCGACTCCGCGGTGAAGCTCGCCGACGACATCAAGGGCAAGCGTTACGACGCGGTCGTGGGTCTCGGCGGCGGCAAGATCATCGATGTGGCGAAGTACGCTGCCGCGCGCGTCGGCCTGCCGATGGTCGCCGTGGCGACGAACCTCGCCCACGACGGCCTGTGCTCGCCGATCTCCATCCTCGACAACGACAACGGACGCGGCTCCTACGGCGTCCCCTCGCCGATCGCCATGGTCATCGACCTCGACGTGGTCCGCGACGCCCCCGTACGCTTCGTGCGCTCGGGCATCGGGGACGCGATCTCCAACATCTCGGCGATCGCCGACTGGGAGCTGTCCCACCGGATCACCGGCGAGCCGGTCGACGGACTGGCCGCCGCCATGGCCCGTACCGCGGGGGAGGCTGTCCTTCGCCACCCGGGAGGCGTCGGGGACGACGAGTTCCTCACCGTCCTCGCCGAGGCGCTGGTGCTCTCCGGGATCGCCATGTCGATCAGCGGTGACTCCCGGCCGTCGTCCGGTGCCTGCCACGAGATCAGCCACGCCTTCGACCTGCTCCACCCGAAGCGGGCCGCCAGCCACGGCGAGCAGGTCGGAATGGGCGCCGCCTTCGCGATGCACCTGCGCGGCGCCCACGAGGAGTCCGCTCTCTTCGCCGAGGTGCTCCGCAAGCACGGCCTGCCAGTGTTCCCCGAGGAGATCGGCTTCTCCGTCGACGAGTTCGTCGACGCCGTGGAGTACGCGCCGCAGACCCGCCCCGGACGCTTCACCATCCTCGAGCACCTCGACCTGTCCACCGATCAGATCAGGGACGCGTACGCCGACTATGCCAAAACCATCCGTAGCTGAGCTGCGCCCGGTCGTTCACCCCGCGGGAGTGAAGGACCGGCGCAGCGGCGAGCACTGGGGCGGCCGCCTGTACATGCGCGAGATCTCCCTGCGCATCACCCGCGTCCTGGTCGGCACCAAGGTCACGCCGAACCAGCTGACCTACCTGATGACCCTCGCCGGCGTCCTGGCCTGCCCGGCCCTGCTGGTGCCGGGCATCTGGGGAGCCGTCCTCGGCGTGGTGATGGTCCAGCTCTACCTGCTGCTGGACTGCGTGGACGGCGAGGTCGCCCGCTGGAAGAAGCAGTACTCCCTCTCCGGTGTCTACCTGGACCGGGTCGGTGCTTACCTGTGCGACGCGGCGGTCCTGGTCGGCTTCGGCCTGCGCTCCGCCGACCTGTGGGGCAGTGGGCAGATCGACTGGCTGTGGGCCTTCCTCGGCACGCTCGCGGCGCTCGGCGCGATCCTGATCAAGGCCGAGACCGACCTGGTCGGCGTCGCCCGGCACCAGGCCGGGATGGAGCCGGTCAAGGAAGCGGCGGCCGAGCCGCGCTCGTCCGGTATGGCGCTCGCCCGCCGGGCCGCTGCCGCGCTGAAGTTCCACCGGCTGGTCCTCGGCATCGAGGCCTCCCTGCTCATCCTGGTGCTGGCGATCCTCGACCAGGTCCGGGGCGACCTGTTCTTCTCCCGCCTCGGCGTCGCGGTGCTGGCCGGTATCGCCATGCTGCAGACCGTGCTCCACCTGGTGTCCGTCCTCGCGTCCAGCAGGCTGAGGTGAGCGGATGAACACCCTGAAGCTCGGCGCCGTCATCATCACCATGGGCAACCGGCCCGACGATCTGCGTGCACTGATCGACTCGGTCGCCAAGCAGGAGGGCGACCCGGTCGAGGTGGTCGTCGTCGGCAACGGCGCACCGGTCACCGGCCTCCCCGACGGAGTCCGCTCGGTCGACCTGCCGGACAATCTGGGCATCCCCGGCGGCCGCAACGTCGGCATCGAAGCCTTCGGCCCGTCCGGCACCGACGTCGACGTCCTGCTGTTCCTCGACGACGACGGCCTGCTGCCGAACACGGACACCGCCGAACTGGTCCGCCGGGCGTTCTCGGAGGATCCCGGCCTCGGCATCGTCAGTTTCCGCATCGCGGACCCGGAGACCGGACTCACCCAGCGGCGCCACGTCCCGCGGCTGCGGGCCTCCGACCCGATGCGCTCCTCGCGTGTGACGACCTTCCTCGGCGGCGCCAACGCGGTCCGTACGAAGGTCCTCGCCCAGGTCGGCGGACTCCCGGACGAGTTCTTCTACGCGCACGAGGAGACCGATCTCGCCTGGCGTGCCCTGGACGCCGGCTGGATGATCGACTACCGCTCCGACATGGTGCTGTTCCACCCGACCATGCCGCCGTCGCGGCACGCGGTCTATCACCGCATGGTGGCCCGCAACCGGGTGTGGCTGGCACGCCGCAACCTCCCCGCGCCTCTGGTGCCGGTCTACCTCGGGGTGTGGATTCTCCTCACTCTCCTGAGGCGGCCCACCGTTCCGGCGCTCAAGGCCTGGTTCTCCGGATTCAAGGAGGGCTGGACCACTCCGTGCGGGCCCCGCCGCCCCATGAAGTGGCGTACGGTATGGCGGCTGACCCGACTGGGCCGACCGCCTGTCGTCTGACAGGCCCAGGTCTGAGAGCATCGGGCGCACCCGGGTCCTGGCCGCCAACTGAGCGCCCATCTGCCGCGCATCTTGAACACGAAAGTTTCAACTTGTGAGTGACACAACCCATGACGGTGCGATCGCGACGAGCGCTCCGCCATCTCCCGACGCCGGACTGACACCGGCGGAGCTGGCCGGCAAGTACGGCCTGTCGGTGAGCGGTGCCCGACCGGGGCTCGTCGAGTACGTCAGGCAGCTCTGGGGCCGCCGCCACTTCATCCTGGCCTTCTCCTCGGCGAAGCTCACGGCGCAGTACAGCCAGGCCAAGCTCGGCCAGCTGTGGCAGGTGGCGACCCCACTGCTCAATGCTTTCGTCTACTACCTGATCTTCGGCCTCATCCTCGACGCGGGACGCGGGATGTCGAAGGAGACGTACATCCCGTTCCTGGTGACGGGTGTGTTCGTCTTCACCTTCACGCAGACGTCGGTGATGGCCGGTGTGCGGGCGATCTCGGGCAACCTGGGACTGGTGCGCGCCCTGCACTTCCCGCGCGCCTCGCTGCCGATCTCCTTCGCGCTGCAGCAGCTGCAGCAGCTGCTGTTCTCCATGATCGTGGTGGTGCTCGTCGCGGTCGGGTTCGGCAGCTACCCGTCGCTCAGCTGGCTGCTGGTGGTACCGGCGCTGGCCATGCAGTTCGTCTTCAACGTCGGCCTTGCGCTGATCATGGCCCGGCTGGGCAGCAAGACCCCCGACCTCGCCCAGCTGATGCCGTTCGTCATGCGTACCTGGATGTACGGCTCCGGCGTCATGTTCTCCATCAAGGTGATGCTCGCGGACCAGCCGGCCTGGATCGCCGACGTCCTCATGTACAACCCCGCGGCGATCTACATGGACCTCATCCGCTTCGCCGTGATCGACGGGTACGACTCGTCCAACCTGCCCTCGCACGTCTGGCTCGCCGGACTGCTGTGGTCAGTGCTGCTGGGTGCGGCCGGGTTCATCTACTTCTGGAAGGCTGAGGAGCGTTATGGCCGTGGCTGACCGCACCAGTGACCTGACCGATGCCCGTGTGCCCACCGTCATCGCCGACGACGTGCACATCGTCTACCGCGTCAGCGGCGGAAGCGGTGGCAAGGGCAGTGCGACCGCCGCGCTGAGCCGGATACTCAAGCGCGAGCGCGGAGAGTCCCGCGGCATCCGCAAGGTGCATGCCGTACGCGGTGTCTCCTTCACCGCCTACCGCGGCGAGGCCATCGGTCTCATCGGCACCAACGGCTCCGGCAAGTCGACCCTGCTGCGCGCCATCGCGGGCCTGCTGCCCACCGAGAGCGGCAAGGTCTACACCGACGGCCAGCCGTCCCTGCTGGGCGTCAACGCGGCCCTCATGGGTGATCTGACCGGCGAGCGCAACGTCATCCTCGGCGGCCTGGCCATGGGCATGTCCCGCGAAGAGGTCCGCGAGCGCTACCAGGAGATCGTCGACTTCTCCGGCATCAACGAGAAGGGTGACTTCATCACCCTGCCGATGCGCACGTACTCCTCCGGTATGGGCGCCCGGCTCCGGTTCGCGATCGCCGCGGCCAAGGACCACGACGTCCTCATGATCGACGAGGCGCTGGCCACCGGTGACCGCAAGTTCCAGATCCGCTCCGAGGAGCGTATCCGCGAGCTCCGGCAGCACGCGGGCACGGTCTTCCTGGTCAGCCACAGCCTGGGCTCGATCAGGGACACCTGTGACCGGGTCCTGTGGCTGGAGAAGGGTGAACTGCTGATGGACGGCCCGACGGCCGAGGTCCTCAAGGCGTACGAGAAGGAGACCGGGAAGTAGTTCCCGCTCCCTCGGCATCCCTCGGCATCCCTGGGCATTCCGCAGCAGAACACGGCCCCCGCCGGATCACTCCGGTGGGGGCCGTGACGCTTTCGCCAGGCGCGCGGCGCTCAGACACCGGCGGGAGTACGCGGCTGCTCCGCGGGAGCCTCCCGCAGGCCCACCCGCGCATGGACCCTGCGCAGCGCCTTCGGCGCGTACCAGGCCCGGCGCCCCAGCAGCCGCATCGCGGCCGGTACGAGCACCCCGCGCACCGCCACCGCGTCGATGACGATGGCCAGCCCGCTGCCGAGTCCGAACATCTGCAGGAAGGTGATCTCGCTGGTGCCGAACGCGAAGAAGCTCACCGCGAGCAGCCCGGCGGCCATGCTCACGATCCGCCCGGTGCGGGACAGCCCCGCCGTCACCGTCGTCGTACGGTCCGCGCCGTCATCGTGCAGCTCCTTCATCCGGCTGGTGACGAAGACCTCGTAGTCCATCGAGAGACCGAACGCGACGCAGAAGAGCAGCACGGTCATGGATGTGTCGAGCGGCTGCGGCGTGAAGCCGAGCAGCGAGGCCAGATGGCCGTCCTGGAAGACCCACACCATCACGCCGACCGCGGCCGACAGGCTGATCGCGTTGAGCACCAGCGCGCGCAGCGGCTGCACGACACTGCCCGTGAACAGGAAGAGCAGCAGGAACGTCGACACCACGATCATGCCGACGGCGAGCGGCAGCCGGTCGGAGATGGCCGACTTCGAGTCGACCAGCCTGGCGTCGTCGCCGCCCACCAGGGCCTGGGCGCCGTCCGGCGCGGGCACGGCACGGATGTCGTGCACGAGGTCCTGCGCCGCGTCCGACTTCGGCGCGAGGGAGGTGACGACGACCAGCCGCTGGGCGTCGGGGCGCCCGAGTGCCGCACTCTGCGGGGCTGCGCGGCCGGCCGCGCCTTCCGTGTACGTACCGCTGCTCGCGTCCACCCGTACGACGCCGTCGAGCCGGGACAGCTCGCCCGCGTACGCGGCGAGCGGACCGGGGGCGACAGGGCCCGTGGTCACGACCTGTACGGAGCCGGTGTCGTCGCCCGCGAAGTCCTGCTGGACGGCGGTGGCGACCTGACGGCTCGCCGCGTCCTCGGGGAGCACCCGCTCGTCCGGCGTGCCGAAGGTGACACCGAGCAGTGGGCTCGCCACCAGCAGCAGGACCGCGAGCACGGGCAGCGCGGTGAGCGCCGGCCGGCGCATCACGGTCCCCGCGAGACGCCCCCACAGGGGTGCGTCGGGCCTCTGCACCGACGTCGCCCAGGGCAGCCGGCCCTTGTTGACCCGGTGCCCCAGCAGGACCAGCAGCGGCGGCACGACGAACAGGGCGGCGAGCACCGCGACCACGACGACGCCGATACCGGCGTAGGCGAAGGAGCGGAGGAAGAACGGCGGGAAGACGAGCAGCGCGGCGAGCGCCGCGGCCACGGTGGCGGCCGAGAACACGATGGTCCGGCCCGCCGTGCGGACGGTGGTGACCACCGCGTCCGGGACCTCGTCGCCGGCCGCCAGCTGCTCACGGAAGCGGCTCACCAGCAGCAGCGCGTAGTCGATGCCGAGGCCGAGGCCGAGCGCCGTGGTGAGGTTGACGGAGAAGACCGAGACATCGGTCAGCGATCCCAGCACGAAGAGCTCGGCGAAGGTTCCGGCGATCGCGATCAGCCCGATGACCAGGGGCAGCAGCGCGGCGATCAGACTGCCGAAGGCGAGCACGAGCAGGGCCAGGGTCACGGGGACGGCGATGGCCTCGGCGACCGCGAGGTCCTCGGCCACCTGTGAGGTGACGTCGTTGCCGATCGCCGCCGTCCCGCCGGCCCGTACCGAGACCCCGTCCCGGTCGCCCGCGTAGCTGTCGATCAGCCTCTCGGCCCGGTCCGCGCGCTCGTCGTCCGAGCCGGTGACATGGGCGGCGACGAGGGCCTGGCCGCCGTCCTCGGAGGCGAGCCGTGGGCTCTTGTCGTCCCAGTACGAGACCACATTGGTCACGGTGCGGTCGCTTCTGAGCCCTTGCGCGATGGTGCGCCCGCGCTCCTCGACGGCGGGGGAGGAGAGGCCGCCCGCCGTCGAGCCGTCGGAGGAGATCAGGAAGACGAGGTCGGTCTCGCCGCCGAACTTCTCGTCGATGAGGGTCTGGGCCCGGGTGGAGGGTGCGTCCGGGTCGTCGAACCCGCCGCCGAGCAGCTTTCCGAAGGCTCCTGTCCCGAGCACGGCCATGACGGCCACCGCGGCGGCGGCCAGTACGAGTACGAGGCGCGCACGGCGCAGTGCCAGCGCGGCGATCCTGGTGAGCATCCGGTCCCCTGTGTCCCCTGAGAATGTTTACGGCGTTAACTCGACTCTGGCAGGGCATGTTAATGCTGTCAACATCGTGCAGGATGAAGGCATGGCGACAACATCGGGCACGGCGGGCGGCAAGGCCGGCTATCACCACGGCGACCTGCGCAACGCGCTGATCGCCGCCGCCGTCGACCTCGCGACCGAAGGTGGCCCGGAGAGGGTGGTCCTGAGGGAGGCGGCCCGGCGTGTCGGCGTCTCGCCCACCGCCGCGTACCGCCACTTCGACGGTCAGGGCGAGTTGCTGTACGCCGTGAAGGTCCATGGCCAGCAGGCGCTCGCCGAGTCCATGGAGCGCGCCGCCGCGCAGGCGCCCCGCTCCGGTGATCCCGGCGAGGCGGCCGAGCTGAGGGTCGCCGCCTTGGGGCGCGGCTACATCGACTTCGCCCTCGCGCAGCCCGGCCTGTACCGGTCGGCCTTCTGCAACCCCGGACTCTCCGGCGGCGCCGAGGGCTGGGACGTGCTGGCCCCGGTCGGCGAGGGGCCCGAGTACCGTGCGTTCGCCCTGCTCACTGCCGCGCTGGACGCCTTGGTCGCCACCGGTCGGATGCCGGAGCGCAACCGGCCGGGTGCCGAGGCTGCCGCATGGGCGTCGGTGCACGGCCTGTCCCTGCTGCTTCTCGACGGCCCGCTGCGCGGGCTGCCGCCGGAGCAGCGGGGCGCGGTGATCGAGCGGACCGTGGCGAACGTCGTCGCCGGCCTCAGGGGAGCCTGACCGTGCGGCCGCCCCGCGGCGTACGGGGACGGGGTCCGGTGTCCCGGGCCGGGCGGCCTTCCGTCCGTCGTCGAGCATCCGTCAACCCCTGTTCCTTCTGGGGAGGTTGATCCCGTATCGCATTGTTCTTGTAATGCGCGCAGCACCCCGGGAGGGTCCAGGGCGTTGTACAACGTAAGCTGTACCGGTGCTGATTCATGGCAAGTGGGGCGATACCCCCTAGAAGAATCCCGCTCACCGGGCGGTCATGCCCTCGGGCGGACCGGCGGCGTGTCCGAAATAGGATGTATTGGGTCGGCAGTGTAGAACGGGAGATGTGACGGCAATGACGGAAAATCTCCAGCTCCGCGTGGGTAGTGCCGTCCCCGCACCGGGCAGCCCGCGGTGACGGGTACCCGGCAGGTGCGCCCCGATGCCTCCACGCGCACCACGCTCGACAAGGCCGCCGACGAGAACTTTCCGGTGGCCCCCTTCTTCCTGCCGCGCGCCTGGCGCGACGACCTCATGGCCGTCTACGGATTCGCCCGCCTCGTCGACGACATCGGCGACGGTGACCTGGCCCCCGGCGGCGCCGACGCCGCCCACTTGGGCCTGGACCCCGCACAGACCGACGACCGCCTCCTGATGCTCGACGCCTTCGAGGCCGACCTCCGGCGTGTCTTCTCCGACGGGACCCCGCGCCACCCGCTGCTGAACGCCCTGGTGCCCACCGTGCGCCGTTGCTCCCTCACCCCTGAGCCGTTCCTGGGGCTCATCGAGGCCAACCGCCAGGACCAGCACGTACGCCGCTACGAGACGTACGAGGATCTCGTCGCCTACTGCGAGCTCTCCGCCAACCCCGTCGGGCGGCTCGTCCTCGCGATCACCCGCACCGCGAACCCCGAGCGGATCCGCCGCTCGGACGCCGTCTGCACCGGGCTCCAGATCGTCGAGCACCTCCAGGACGTCGCGGAGGACCTGGAGCGCGACCGCATCTACCTCCCGGCCGAGGACATGAAGCGGTTCCACGTCACCGAGGAGGATCTCGCCGCGCCGACGGGGAGCGAACCGGTGCGCTCCCTCGTCGCGTACGAGTGCGAACGCGCGGGGGCCCTGCTGGATGAAGGCCTCCCCCTCGTGGGTAGCGTCCACGGCAGGCTGAGGATGCTGCTCGCCGGATTCGTGGGCGGGGGGCGCGCCGCGCTCGCCGCGGTCGCGGCCGCCGGACACGACGTACTCCCCGGACCGCCCAAGCCCACCAAGCCCCAGCTGGTGCGTGAAGTAGGAGCTGTGTTGCGAAAAGCGCCGAGAGAGGGGTGAGCCGGAGCATGGAGGGACACACACAGATGTCCGCGCCGGTGCAGGCCGCGTACAGCTACTGCGAGGCCGTCACGGGACAGCAGGCGCGCAACTTCGCGTACGGCATCCGGCTGCTGCCCGCGGAAAAGCGGCAGGCCATGTCGGCGCTCTACGCGTTCTCCCGGCGGGTCGACGACATCGGCGACGGCACCCTCACCGAGAGCGCCAAGCGGGACCGGCTCGAAGCGACCCGTGAGCTGCTCGGCAGGATCCGCGACGACGCGGTGGACGAGGACGACACCGACCCGGTCGCGGTGGCGCTCACGGACGCGGCGCGCCGCTTCCCGATCCCGCTCGACGGACTCGACGAGCTCATCGACGGCGTCCAGATGGACGTCCGTGGCGAGACGTACGAGACCTGGGACGACCTCAAGGCCTACTGCCGGTGTGTCGCGGGGGCCATCGGCCGGCTCTCCCTCGGCGTGTTCGGCACCCTGCCGGGCGCGCGCAGCGCCGAGCGCGCCCCCGAGTACGCCGACACCCTCGGCCTTGCCCTCCAGCTCACCAACATCCTCCGGGACGTCCGCGAGGACGCGAGCAACGGCCGTACGTACCTGCCCGCCGACGACCTCGCCAAGTTCGGCTGTTCGGTGGGCTTCCACCGCGCCGCGCCGCCGTCCGGCGCCGACTTCACCGGCCTCGTCCACTTCGAAGCGCGCCGCGCCCGGGGGCTGTTCGCGGAGGGCTACCGGCTGCTGCCCATGCTCGACCGGCGCAGCGGCGCCTGTGTCGCCGCGATGGCCGGCATCTACCGGCGCCTGCTCGACCGGATCGAGCGCGACCCCGAGGCCGTGCTGCGCGGCCGTGTCTCGCTGCCCGGCCGGGAGAAGGCCTACGTCGCAGTCCGGGGCCTGTCGGGACTCGACGCCCGGCACATCTCCCGGCAGTCCGTCAGGAGGCGTGCCTGATGCGCCACTTCACCAAGCAGGACACCAAGCCGCGCAACAGGCCGTACGACGAGCCTGACGACAAGCGGGACAATCCGCGCGCAACCCTCAGCCACGGTGTCGCGTCCCTCACAGCATCGGCCTCCGAAAGCGACTGCATCACACCGGCGGGGGAGGGCACGTGACGAACGACGACAGGGAATCGCAGCACGCGGTCGTCGTCGGAGGCGGACTCGCCGGCGTCACCGCGGCGCTCCAGCTCGCCGACGCCGGACTGCAGGTCACCCTCGTCGAGAACCGCCCGCGTCTGGGCGGCCTCGCCTTCTCCTTCCGGCGCGGCGACCTGACCGTCGACAACGGCCAGCACGTGTATCTGCGCTGCTGCACCGCCTACCGCTGGTTCCTCGACCGTGTCGACGGCGCCCACCTGGCACCGCTGCAGCCCCGCCTCGACGTACCCGTGCTCGACGCCGCGCATCCCCAGGGGCCGCGGCTCGGCCGGCTGCGCCGCACCGCCCTGCCCGTACCGCTTCACCTCGCGGCGAGTCTGGCCACGTACCCGCATCTCTCCCTCGCAGAGCGGGCCGGCGTGGGGCGCGCAGCCCTCGCTCTCAAGGGGCTCGACCCCGCCGACCCCGCTCTCGACGGCATCGACTTCGCCACCTGGCTCGGCCGCCACGGCCAGTCGCGGCGCGCCGTCGAGGCCCTCTGGGACCTCGTCGGCGTGGCCACTCTCAACGCCACCGCGCCGAACGCGTCGATGGGCCTGGCCGCGATGGTCTTCAAGACCGGACTGCTCTCCGAGTCCGGCGCCGCCGACATCGGCTGGGCCCATGTCCCGCTCGGCGACCTCCACGACACCCTGGCCCGCAAGGCCCTGGACTCCGCCGGAGTCCGCACCGAACTGCGCACCCGCGTCAGCGCCGTCACCCCCGCCGGCGACGGCCGCTGGAACGTCACGGCGGGTGCCGAGCGGCTCGACGCGGACGCCGTCGTCCTCGCCGTTCCGCAGCGCGAGACCCACGCCCTGCTGCCCGACGGCGCCATCGACGAGCCCGACCGGCTGCTCGACATCGGCACCGCGCCGATCCTCAACGTCCATGTGATCTATGACCGCACGGTGCTGCGCCGCCCGTTCTTCGCCGCGCTCGGCACCCCCGTCCAGTGGGTCTTCGACCGCACCCACGCCTCAGGACTCTTGAGGGGCGGGCCCGAGGAGCCCTCGAGCAAGGGCGGTCGTGGGCGACGGGCGGGACAGTATCTTGCCCTCTCCCAGTCGGCCGCGGACGACGAGATCGACACCCCCGTCGCCGAGCTGCGCGAGCGCTACCTCCCGGAGCTGGAGCGGCTGTTGCCCGCGGCCCGCGGCGCGGAGGTACGGGATTTCTTCGTCACCCGGGAGCGCACCGCCACGTTCGCCCCCACCCCCGGCGTCGGCAGGCTCCGGCCGGCCGCGCGCACCCGTGCCCCCGGCCTGTACCTGGCCGGATCGTGGACCGCCACCGGCTGGCCCGCGACCATGGAGGGCGCCGTGCGCAGCGGTTTCAGCGCCGCAGGCGCCGCGCTCACCGCCCTCGGCCGCCCCCATGAACATCCGCTCAAGGAGGCGGCATGAGAGTCAAGCCTGGAACCAGAGGAGAGAAAGTGCCGACTGCGCCCTCGGCGAACCCGGCTGTCGACACCGCGGACGTGACCGCGCTGCTCGAGCGCGGGCGGACCTTGTCCACCCCGGTGCTGCGCGCTGCCGTGGACCGGCTCGCGCCGCCCATGGACACCGTCGCCGCCTACCACTTCGGCTGGATCGACGCCCAAGGCCGCCCCGCCGACGGCGACGGCGGCAAGGCCGTACGCCCCGCGCTGGCCCTGATCTCCGCGGAGGCGGCCGGTGCCGCGCCCGTGGTCGGCATCCCCGGCGCCGTCGCGGTGGAGCTGGTGCACAACTTCTCGCTCCTCCACGACGACCTGATGGACGGCGACGAGCAGCGCCGGCACCGCGACACCGTCTGGAAGGTGCACGGCCCCGCCCAGGCGATCCTCGTCGGCGACGCGCTGTTCGCGCTGGCCAACGAGATCCTGCTGGAGCTCGGCACGGTGGAGGCGGGCCGGGCGACCCGCCGGCTCACCACCGCGACCCGCAAGCTCATCGACGGCCAGGCGCAGGACATCTCCTACGAACACCGCGAGCGGGTCACCGTCGAGGAGTGCCTGGAGATGGAGGGCAACAAGACGGGTGCGCTGCTCGCCTGCGCCGTGTCCATCGGCGCGGTGCTCGGCGGCGCCGACGACCGCACCGCCGATGCCCTGGAGGCGTACGGCTACCACCTCGGGCTCGCCTTCCAGGCCGTCGACGATCTGCTCGGCATCTGGGGCGACCCGGAGGCCACCGGCAAGCAGACCTGGAGCGATCTGCGCCAGCGCAAGAAGTCCCTGCCGGTCGTCGCCGCGCTCGCCGCGGGCGGACCGGCCTCCGAGCGCCTCGGCGAACTGCTCGCGGCCGATGCCAAGAGCAGTGAGTTCGACAGCTTCTCCGAGGCGGAGTTCGCCACCCGGGCGGCCCTGATCGATGAGGCGGGCGGCCGCGAGTGGACCTCTCAGGAGGCTCGCAGGCAGCACGGAACGGCGATCGCGGCGCTGGACCGCGTCGAGATGCCCGAGCGCGTGCGGGCGCAGCTCGTCGCGCTTGCCGACTTCGTCGTCGTACGCAAGAGATGATCGCAGTCCTACGGGCAGATGATCACGGTTCGTACGGAACAGTTGGTCACTTGACGGAGATGATCACGATCAACCGCATATGAGCTCGCAGTCGCCGGCCGGTGCCACTCACGGCACCGGCCGACGGCAGACCCGAAAGCAGCACATCCGACTGCACGAAGGGGAAGCCATGACAGCGACGACCGACGGAAGCGCAGGGGCTTCGGAACCCCGCGCAGCCGCGGCCAGCGAAACGACCGACACCCGTCCCGACCCGACCGACCCCCACACAGCCGCCGGACACGCGGCACGGCGGTCCGTCGAGTATCTGCTCGGCAAACAGGACGCCGAGGGCTGGTGGAAGGCCGATCTCGAGACCAATGTCACCATGGATGCCGAGGACCTGCTGCTCCGTCAGTTCCTGGGCATCCAGGACGAGAAGACCACCCACGCGGCGGCCCTGTTCATCCGGGGCGAGCAGCGCGAGGACGGCACCTGGGCCACCTTCTACGGCGGTCCCGGCGAACTCTCCACCACCATCGAGGCGTATGTCGCCCTGCGCCTCGCGGGCGACCGGCCGGACGACCCGCACATGGCGCGCGCCGCGAGCTGGATCCGCGCGCAGGGCGGCATCGCCGCCGGCCGCGTCTTCACCCGCATCTGGCTCGCGCTCTTCGGCTGGTGGAAATGGGAAGACCTGCCGGAACTGCCGCCCGAGCTGATCTATCTGCCCTCATGGTTCCCGCTCAACATCTACGACTTCGGCTGCTGGGCGCGGCAGACCATCGTGCCGCTCACCATCGTCTCCGCCAAGCGTCCGGTCCGTCCCGCCCCGTTCCCGCTCGACGAGCTGCACACCGACCGGCACCGCCCCAACCCCCCGCAGCCCCTTGCCCCAGCGGCGAGTTGGGACGGCGTCTTCCAGCGCCTAGACAAGGCGATGCACCGCTATCACAAGGTCGCGCTGCGCCCGCTGCGCCGCGCGGCCATGAGCAGCGCGGCGCGCTGGATCATCGAGCGGCAGGAGAACGACGGCTGCTGGGGCGGGATCCAGCCCCCCGCCGTCTACTCGGTGATCGCCCTGCACCTGCTCGGCTACGACCTCCAGCACCCGGTGCTGCGCGCGGGCCTGGACTCACTGGACCGGTTCGCCGTATGGCGCGAGGACGGCGCGCGGATGATCGAGGCCTGCCAGTCACCGGTCTGGGACACCTGCCTCGCCACCATCGCGCTCGCCGACGCGGGACTGCCAGCCGACCACCCCGCGCTGGTCAAGGCCGCCGACTGGATGCTCGCCGAGGAGATCGTCCGGCCCGGCGACTGGGCCGTACGCAAACCACGGCTCGCCCCGGGCGGCTGGGCGTTCGAGTTCCACAACGACAACTACCCCGACATCGACGACACCGCCGAGGTCATCCTGGCGCTGCGCCGGGTCAGGCACCCCGACCCGTCGCGGGTCGAGGCCGCGATCGCGCGCGGTGGCCGCTGGACCCTCGGGATGCAGTCGAAGAACGGCGCCTGGGCGGCCTTCGACGCCGACAACACCAGCCCGTTCCCCAACCGGCTGCCGTTCTGCGACTTCGGCGAGGTCATCGACCCGCCGTCCGCCGACGTCACCGCACATGTCGTCGAGATGCTGGCCCACGAGGGCCGGGCCCACCACCCGAGCACCCGCCGCGGCATCGAGTGGCTGCTCGGCGAACAGGAACCGAACGGAGCCTGGTTCGGGCGCTGGGGCGTCAACTACATCTACGGCACGGGGTCGGTCGTTCCGGCGCTGACCGCGGCCGGTCTGCCCGCCTCGCACCCGGCGATCCGGCGCGCCGTCAGCTGGCTCGAATCCGTCCAGAACGACGACGGAGGCTGGGGCGAGGACCTGCGCTCGTACCGTGAGGCGACGTGGATCGGCCACGGTGCCTCGACCGCCTCGCAGACCGCGTGGGCGCTGCTGGCCCTGCTCGCGGCGGGGGAGCGGGACGGCAAGGCGGTCGAGCGGGGCATCGTCTTCCTCACCGGGACGCAGGGCCCGGACGGCTCGTGGGACGAGCCGTACTTCACCGGTACGGGCTTCCCGTGGGACTTCTCCATCAACTACCACCTGTACCGGCAGGTCTTCCCGCTCACCGCGCTCGGCCGCTATCTGCACGGGGAACCGTTCGCCGGCCGGAACGGGGGCTGAATGGACGTTTCCACGGAGCCGTCCGGCTCCGCGGCGCCGCCGCTGCTGATCGCGTGTGCGCTCGGCATCGAGCGTCTCGCCCTGCGCGGGGCCGGCCGCGGCGGCGCCCCGGGCCCGGTGACCGTACTCCGTACGGGCATCGGCCCGAAGAACGCGCAACGTGCCCTCGAGCGCCTGCTCCGGGAAGAGCACACGCGCGACGCGGCGGTGGTCGCGTCCGGTTTCTGCGCCGGACTCGCCGCGGGCATGCACCCGGGCGATGTGGTCGTGGCCGACGAGACCCGGGGCCCCTGGGGCGTCTCACCCTGCACCGGTACGGAGACGCTCGTGCGGGCGCTGGCCCTGGCAGTGCCCGGGCGGACCGTCCACACCGGCCCGCTGACCGGCTCCGACCATGTCGTACGCGGCCCGGAGCGGGCCGAGCTGGCCGCGACCGGAGCGATCGCGGTGGACATGGAGTCCGCCGCGACGCTCCACAGCGCGCTGACCGCGGGACCGCGCCCGGTTGCGGCCGTCCGGGTGGTCGTGGACGCTCCTGAGCACGAGCTGGTCCGTATCGGCACGGTGCGCGGTGGAATATCGGCTTTCCGGGTCCTCCGCGCCGTCCTTCCGGCTTTCCACGAATGGCACCGTTCTTTGCTGCTCCCCAGGAGGTGAGCTAGATGGCCATGCCGCTCCGTCAGACCATCAGGGTCGGGACCTACCTCTTTGAACAGAAGCTCCGCAGGCGTGAGAAGTTTCCGCTGATCGTGGAGCTGGAGCCGTTGTTCGCGTGCAATCTGAAGTGCGAGGGCTGCGGGAAGATCCAGCACCCGGCCGGAATCCTCAAGCAGCGCATGCCGGTCGCCCAGGCGGTCGGCGCGGTTCTGGAGTCCGGTGCCCCGATGGTCTCGATCGCGGGCGGCGAGCCGTTGATGCATCCTCAGATCGACGAGATCGTCCGGCAGTTGGTGGCACGTAAGAAATACGTCTTTCTCTGCACCAACGCGATGCTGCTGCGGAAGAAGATGGACGACTTCACTCCGTCGCCGTTCTTCGCGTTCGCCGTCCATATCGACGGGCTGCGCGAGCGCCATGACGAGTCGGTCGCCAAGGAGGGCGTGTTCGACGAAGCGGTGGAGGCGATCAAGGAAGCCAAGCGGCGCGGCTTCCGGGTCACCACGAATTCCACCTTCTTCAACACCGACACCCCGCAGACCGTCGTCGAGGTGCTGAACTACCTCAACGACGACCTCAAGGTCGACGAGATGATGATCTCGCCCGCGTACGCCTATGAGAAGGCGCCCGACCAGGAGCACTTCCTCGGCGTCGAGCAGACCCGCGAGCTGTTCAGGAAGGCCTTCGCCGGCGGCAACCGGCGGCGCTGGCGGCTGAACCACTCGCCCCTCTTCCTGGACTTCCTGGAAGGCAAGGTCGACTTCCCGTGCACCGCATGGGCGATCCCCAACTACTCGCTCTTCGGCTGGCAGCGGCCCTGTTATCTGATGAGCGACGGGTACGTGCCCACGTACAAGGAGCTCGTCGAGGAGACCGACTGGAACAAGTACGGCCGCGGAAGGGACCCGCGTTGCGCCAACTGCATGGCGCACTGCGGGTACGAGCCGACCGCAGTCCTCGCGACCATGGGCTCCCTCAAGGAGTCGCTGCGCGCGGCACGGGACACGGTCTCCGGAAACCGCGGGTGAGTGGAGGCGGCGGGGACGGCCCCCGGGCCCTGCCCGCCGCCATCCGGTTCAACAGATCAGAGAGGGGGCCCGAACGTGACACTTCTGGAGCACATCCGGGGGCCGCGTGATCTCAAGGCGCTGTCAGAAGCGGAACTCGACGAACTGGCCGAGGACATCAGGGACTTCCTGATCCATGCCGTGGCCAGAACCGGTGGCCATCTGGGACCCAATCTCGGGGTGGTGGAGCTCTCCATCGCCCTGCACCGGGTCTTCGACTCGCCCGTCGACCGCATCCTCTGGGACACCGGCCACCAGAGCTACGTCCACAAACTCCTCACCGGCCGGCAGGACTTCTCCAAGCTGCGCGGCAAGGGCGGCCTGTCCGGCTACCCCTCCCGCGAGGAGTCCGAGCACGACGTCGTCGAGAACTCGCACGCCTCCACCGTCCTCGGCTGGGCCGACGGCCTCGCCAAGGCCAACGAGGTGCTGAGGAAGGACGACCACGTCGTCGCGGTCATCGGTGACGGCGCGCTCACCGGCGGCATGGCCTGGGAGGCCCTCAACAACATCGCCGCCGCCAAGGACCGCCCGCTGATCATCGTCGTCAACGACAACGAGCGCTCCTACGCCCCGACGATAGGGGGCCTCGCCAACCACCTCGCCACACTCCGCACCACCGACGGCTACGAGCGCTTCCTCGCCTGGGGCAAGGACGTGCTCCAGCACACACCCGTCGTCGGAAAGCAGCTGTACGAATCGCTGCACGGCGCCAAGAAGGGCTTCAAGGACGCTTTCGCCCCGCAGGGCATGTTCGAGGACCTGGGGCTGAAGTACGTCGGCCCCGTCGACGGCCACGACATCGCCGCCGTCGAGTCGGCGCTGCGCCGCGCGAAACGCTTCCACGGGCCCGTCCTGGTGCACTGCCTCACCGAGAAGGGCCGCGGCTACCAGCACGCGGAGCGGGACGAGGCCGACCGCTTCCACACCGTCGGGGTGATGGACCCGCTGACCTGCGAACCACTGACCCCGGCGGCCGGCCCGTCATGGACCTCGGTGTTCGGGGACGAGATCGCCGCGATCGGCGCCGAACGGCCCGACGTCGTGGCGATCACCGCGGCCATGCTCCACCCCGTCGGGCTGACGAAGTTCGCCGAGCGGTTCCCCGACCGGGTCTGGGACGTGGGCATCGCCGAACAGCACGCGGTCGTCTCCGCCGCCGGACTCGCCACCGGCGGTCTGCACCCCGTCGTCGCCGTCTACGCCACGTTCCTCAACCGCGCCTTCGACCAGCTTCTGATGGACGTCGCGCTGCACCGGTGCGGAGTCACGTTCGTCCTGGACCGGGCCGGGGTCACCGGAGTCGACGGGCCCTCCCACAACGGGATGTGGGACATGTCCGTGCTCCAGGTCGTACCCGGGCTCAGGATCGCCGCCCCGCGCGACGCCGTCCAACTGCGGACCCAGCTGCGCGAGGCCGTGGACGTGACCGACGCGCCGACCGTGCTGCGCTTCCCCAAGGAGTCGGTGGGGGAGCCGCTGCCCGCCCTGGACCGGGTCGGCGGGATGGACGTACTGCACCGGAGCGACGACGCCGAGGTGCTGCTCGTCTCGGTCGGCGCCCTCGCCTCCGTCTGTCTGCAGGCGGCCGGTCTGCTGGAGGACCGCGGAGTGCGCTGCACCGTCGTCGACCCGCGCTGGGTCAAGCCGGTGGACGAGCAGCTCGCCCTGCTCGCCGAGCGGCACCGCCTGGTCGCGGTCGTCGAGGACAACAGCCGGACCGGCGGCGTCGGTTCGGCCGTCGGCCAGGCGCTGCGGGACGCCGGGGCCGACGTAGCGCTGCGGACCTTCGGCATCCCCGAGCAGTTCCTCGCCCACGCGAAGCGCGGCGAGGTGCTGGCCGACATCGGGCTGACGCCGGCGGAGATCGCGGGGCGGATCAGCGCGGCCCTGGCACGCCGCGAGGAGACCGGACAGCCGCGGGAGCACGGGCTGTGAGCACGCATGCCGAGTTGCACGGACACCGAGGAGCACAGGAGCACGGACGATGAGCAAGGAGTTCGATCTCGGGCGGCTGCTCGCGGAGCGTGGCCGTGAACGGTACGAGCTGCACACAAGACATCTCAACCACCAACTGCCCCGGATGCTGCACACCATCGGCTTCGACAAGGTGTACGAGCGCGGTGAGGGCGCGTACTTCTGGGACGAGGACGGCAACGACTACCTCGACATGCTCGCCGGCTTCGGGGTGCTGGGCCTCGGCCGGCACCACCCGGTGGTCCGCAAGGCGCTGCACGACGTCCTCGACGCCTCGCTCGCCGATCTCACCCGCTTCGACTGCCCGCCGTTGCCGGGACTGCTCGCCGAGAAGCTGCTGGCCCACACCCCTCATCTGGACCGGGTGTTCTTCGGCAACAGCGGCACGGAAGCGGTGGAGACGGCGTTGAAGTTCGCCCGCTGCGCGACGGGGAAACCGCGGATCGTCTACTGCAGGCACGCCTTCCACGGGCTGACCACCGGTTCGCTCTCGGTCAACGGCGAGGCGGGCTTCCGGGACGGCTTCGCCCCGCTGCTCCCCGACACCGCGATCGGGCTGGGCGATCTCGACGCGCTGGAGCGGGAGCTGAAACGCGGCGACGTGGCGGGCTTCGTCGTGGAGCCCATCCAGGGCAAGGGTGTGCACGAGGCACCGCCGGGATTCCTGTACGCGGCCCAGGAACTGCTGCACCGCCACAAGGCGCTGCTGATCGCCGACGAGGTGCAGACGGGGCTCGGCAGGACCGGCGACTTCCACGCGTACCAGCACGAGGACGGTGTCGAGCCGGACCTGGTGTGTGTCGCGAAGGCGCTGTCGGGCGGCTATGTGCCGGTCGGCGCGACCCTCGGCAAGGACTGGATCTTCAAGAAGGTCTACTCGTCGATGGACCGGGTGCTGGTGCACTCGGCGAGCTTCGGCTCCAACGCCCAGGCCATGGCGGCCGGGCTCGCCGTCCTCTCCGTGATCGAGGACGAGCAGATCGTCGCGAACGCACGGGTGACCGGAGAACTGCTGCGGACGCGGCTCGCGGCGCTCGTCGACCGCTACGATCTGCTGCAGGACGTCCGGGGGCGCGGGCTGATGATCGGGATCGAATTCGGCCGGCCGTCCTCCCTGAAGCTGCGCAGCCGCTGGACGGTGCTGCAGGCGGCCCGCAAGGGACTCTTCGCGCAGATGGTCGTCGTGCCACTGCTGCAGAGGCACCGGATCCTCACCCAGGTCTCCGGCGACCAGCTGGAAGTGATCAAGCTGATTCCGCCGCTGATCATCGGTGAGCAGGAGGTCGACCGGTTCGTCGAGGCCTTCAGCGCCGTGATGGACGACGCCCACGGCGGGAGCGGGCTGATGTGGGACTTCGGCAAGACCCTCGTCAAGCAGGCCGTGGCCAACCGCTGAGTGCTTTTGCCTCTGGGGCAAAAAATTTGCCCCAGAGGAAACATCCTGGCGCAATGGAGGCATGAACCTTCCCGCCGGACATCCCGCCGGAGAACCTGCCGGACGATCCGCCGGACAGGCAGCGGACGGGCTGCCCGATGTCGCACCCCGGCTGCGCGAGCTGCGCCGCCGCCGCGGTCTCACCCTGGAGGCCGCCGCCCAGCGGGCGGGCCTTTCGCCCGCCCATCTGTCCCGGCTGGAGACGGGCAACCGGCAGCCGTCGCTGCCGATGCTGCTCGCGCTGGCCAGGATCTACGGTACGACAGTCGCCGCGCTGCTCGGCGAGATCCCGCCGGAGCGCGACGCGATCATCCGCGCGGGCCGGATGGGCCCCGCGGAGGCCGACGGCTGGACGTACCGGCAGGCCGGCGGCCGCGGGCGCGCCATGCAGGCGCTACGGGTGCGCGTGCCGTACTCCGGGGCCCAGGGGGAACTGGTGCGGGTGCATCCGGGCGAGGAGTGGCTGTACGTACTCGAAGGGCGGCTGCGGCTCGGCCTCGGCGACACGGTTCACGAGCTCGACCCCGGGGACAGCGCCCACTTCGATTCGCTCACACCGCACCGTATCGCCGCCGCCTCGCACGGCGGGGCCGAGCTGCTCTTCGTCCACACGCTGCTGCAGAGCCCCGACCCGCACACACACCCGCACCTCTGACACGCACACCCGCACGCCTCATCCGCACACCGCACGTGTTGCCACCGTGACACGTACTCCCGCACGCCTGAGGAGACCGCCATGCCCCGGAAGCCGTCATCGAGCCAGGAATCCACGTTCCCCGTCGGACTGATCGTCCGGCTCTTCGCCTATCTGGTGGCAGGCCACCTCTTCGCGGCCTTCCTCTATCTGCTGTTCACCGTGGGCGGCCAGTGACCCGCCGCACGGCAGGGTCTCAGACCGATCCGTCCAGCAGACGGTCGCGCAGCCGCTCACGCGTCTCGGGCGTGATCCTGAGGCCCTCGGCGAGATAGCGCTCGGTGCTGCCCCAGGTCTCCTCGATGGTCTCGAACGCCGCCGCCAGATACTCGGAACGGGCGTCGAAGAGCGGGCTGAGGAGCTCCATGACCTCCGGCGACATCCCGGAGGGCGCGTTGTCGCCGCGGCGCACCTTGTAGCGGCGGTGCGGGTCGTTCGACTTCAGGTAGTCGGCCTCGATGGCGTCCCGCTCGACACCGACCGCCAGCAGGGAGACCGCTATCGACAGACCCGCGCGGTCCTTGCCCGCCGCGCAGTGCATCAGGGCCGGGACGCTGTCCTCCGCCAGCGCGTGCAGCACACGGCTGTGCTCGGCCGTGCGCTCCCTGATGATCACGCGGTACGACGCGACCATGCGTGCGGCCGCCTTGCCGTCGGCGAGGATCGACCTCAGCTGGTCGAGGTCGCCCTCGCGGACCATCTTCCAGAACTCGGCGCCGTCCGCCGGGTCCGTGAGCGGGATGTTGAGGTTGCGCACACCGGGCAGTTCGACGTCCGGGCCTTCCAGCTTCTGGTCCGCGGCATTGCGGAAGTCGAAGATCGTGTGGAGCCCGAGCGAGGTGAGGAAGACGGCGTCGCTGTCGGTGGCGTGCGCGAGATGGCCGCTGCGGAAGAGCCGCCCGTGCCGCACCAGGCGCCCGTCAACGGTCGGCAGTCCGCCCACGTCCCGGAAGTTGCGCACCCCGGACAGCTCGGGTTCGGTCGACGGGATCTGAGGCAGCTGCTGCGTCACGGTGGCTCCTCCGTGTCTGCGGTCGGCGCTCGCCGACAATGGCGCGTTCCTGACCATACGACATCGATTCCTCAGGCAATCATTTCGGCTCCGCCGGAAGGGCCTCCCGGGGGCTGGGCACGACGAGCAGGTCGAGACAGGACGTCCTGCCGGTGGGTCTGCCCGTCTCCGGTTGCGGACTCTTCGGCGTGGGATACGGGTCGGTCGTCACCCCGGAACAGCACGTTGGATGCCGGCGACTGCACCGGCACATCCGCCGGTGCGTGTTTCGCTGCCGCGCACATCCGTCGCTGGGAAGCCGGCTACCGGTTCGGGAGTGATCGCGGCAGCCCGAACCATGGGAGCACGCTGCTGTCGAAGCGGGTCATGGCGCAGATCCGGTCGCCGGTGAGGGTGAGGACGTAGAGGCCGGTCCCGCGGCGGATGCCGGTCGAGGCGTGCAGGTAGGCGCCGAACGCCGGTTGACCGTTGGCTCGCGTGGGAACGAGGTCGAACCTGCGACCTGCGCGGAAGATGCCGGCGCAGAAGCGGGCCACGACGTCTCGGCCCTGGTACTCGAAGGGCATCGGCGGCATCGACGCGAAGACGTCGTCGGTCAGCAGGGCCACCAGCGCATCGAGATCGGCGGACTCCCACGCGCGGACGAATTTCGCCACGATCGCCTCCTCGGCGGGTGACTCGCCGGCGGGCGGCGGTTCGCGGTCGTCGGTCGTGGGCCGTCGGTGCTGCAAGCCCGCGCGCGCTCGTTTGAGGGCGCTTTTGACCGACTCGACGCTCGAGTCCAGCATGTCGGCCACCTCGCCGGCGCGGAATCCGAGGACGTCGCGCAGGATGAGCACGGCGAGCTGGCGTGGCGGCAGGACCTGCAGGGCGGTCACGAAGGCCAGGGAAATGGACTCGGTCTGCTCGTAGCGGGCCTCCGGGCCGGGTCGGCTCGGGCGGTTCGACATTGGGCACGTCCCACTCCTTGGCCGCGCGTCGGGCGGCCGACCGGCGCGCATTGAGGCACCGGTTGGTCGCGATCCGATACAGCCAGGTACGCAGCGAGGAGCGCCCCTCGAACCTTGCGAAGCCTTGCCAGGCAGCCAGCAGCGTGTCCTGCAGGGCGTCCTCGGCGTCCTGGAGGGACCCGAGCATCCGGTAGCAGTGCACCTGCAGCTCCCGGCGGTACGGCTCGGTCAGCTCCCGGAACGCCTCGCCGTCCCCGGCCCGCGCCCGGGGCATCAGGTCGCCGGCCACCGCCTTCGCGTCACCTTCTTCCCGCACCTCGTGGCACTTCCATCGTGTATGGACTCGCCGAGGACCATGTGCCGGTGCATGCCCAGCAGCTCCTGGACCTCCGCGTCGCCGTCCCTCAGTGCACCTGAAGGCAGCTGCAAGGCCGTTGCCCAGGTGATGGATCGCGCGCGATGATGTGCGGACGTGTGCGAATTTGAGGGGTCGGGATGATCGAGACGATGGGCAGCGGTCGCATCTGGGTTCTGTCCGGCCGCACGAGCAGCTATGCGCTGCTCGTCACCGACCGGGACGAGCTCCTCCATCTGCACTGGGGGCCGCGCATCCGCCCGGCCGACGCCGAGAACCTCGCCTCCCAACCCCTCCCGCCCTACTGGCCGTTCGAGTCACCACTCGACGGGCACGAGGAGTATCCCGTCGAAGGCGGCCCCCGCTTCGTGCGGCCCGCGCTCTCGGTCCGTACGGACGAGGTCCGCGGCACCGAGTGGCGCTTCGACGACGGGCTGGTGGATGACGGCGGCGACGAGCTGCGGCTGTGCTTCAGCGACCCCGTGCACGGCCTCGCGCTGACCCTCCACTACCGGATGCGGGACGGTTCCGATGTGATCGAGCGCTGGATCACCGTGACCCATGCCGGAGACGGTCCCGAACTGGAGCTGCTGCGCGCCGACGCGGCCGTCTGGACGCTGCCCCGCCGCGACCGCCGCCGGCTCTCCCAGCTGCACGGCCGCTGGGCGGCCGAGTCCCTGCTCGTACGGTCCGGGCTCACCTACGGCGAGAAGGTGCTCGGGTCGCGCCGCGGGCACACCGGGCACCAGCACCTGCCCTGGGTCGCCGTCGACGACGGGGAGGCTACGGAGGAGCACGGGGAGGTGTACGGCTGCGCGCTCGGCTGGTCCGGATCATGGCGGATCGCCGTTCAGCACCTCCCCGACGGCCAGGTGCAGATCAGCGGCGGCGCCGGCTACGACGACTCCGGACTGCTGCTCCTCGCGCCCGGTGAGTCCTACACCTCGCCCGTGTTCGCCGGGCTGTGGACCGACGGAGGATTCGGCGCGGCCAGCAGGGCCTGGCACGCCTGGCAGCGCGCCCATGTCATTCCGGACGCCAGGGCCTCCCGTCCGGTCCTCTACAACTCGTGGGAGGCCACCGGCTTCGACGTCTCGGAGGAGCAGCAGCGGGCGCTGGCCCGCCGGGCCGCGGCGATGGGGGTGGAGCTCTTCGTCGTGGACGACGCCTGGTTCGGGAAGCGGACGAGCGACCGGGCCGGGCTCGGGGACTGGACGCCGAACCCGGACCGTTTCCCCCAGGGGCTGAAACCGCTCGCCGACGACGTGCACGCGCTGGGCATGCGGTTCGGGATCTGGGTCGAACCGGAGATGGTCAATGCCGACAGCGATCTCTACCGGGCGCACCCGGACTGGGTGCAGCACCACCCCGGCCGCACCCGGACCGAATTCCGCAATCAGCTGGTCCTGAATCTCGCCCGCGGGGATGTCCAGGACCACCTCTGGGAGCAGCTGGACGGGCTGCTGTCCGCGGCCCCCATCGACTATGTGAAGTGGGATTTCAACCGTTGCTTCACGGACGCGGGCTGGCCCGGGGAGCCGTACCCGCAGAAGCTGTGGGTCGAGCACGTCCATGCGCTGTACGCCCTGCTGGACCGGCTGCGGGCCGCGCACCCGGCCGTGGTCTTCGAGTCCTGCTCGGGCGGTGGCGGCCGGATCGACCTGGGGATTCTTTCCCGGACCGACCAGGTGTGGACCTCCGACAACACCGATCCGCTGGATCGTCTGGCCATCCAGTACGGCTTCGGCCAGCTGCATCCGGCCCGGGTGATGGCCGCATGGGTCACCGACAGCCCGAATGTGCAGCTCAACGGGCGGATCAGCTCACTGAGGTTCCGTTTCGTGAGTGCCATGGCCGGGGTACTGGGCATCGGCGGCGACCTCACCGGATGGAGCGAGGGCGAGCTGACCGAGGCGCGCGGCTGGGTGGAGCTCTACAAGAAGATCAGGCCGGTCGTGCAGCATGGTGATCTCTATCGGCTGCGGCCGCCGGAGGGCGGGCTGAGCGCCGTGCAGTACGTGCGTGGCGACGAGGCCGTGGTCCTGGCATGGCTGCAGGCCCAGCACTACGGTGAGCGGCCCCCGCGCCTGCGTCTGCGGGGCCTCGAACCGTCGGCGGCGTACGAGTGCCGGGACACCGGTGTCGTTCACCGGGGGTCCGTCCTGCTCCACCACGGGCTGCACACGGGCCTCCGCGGTGATCTTGACGCGACGGTGATCCGGCTGCGGCGCAGCTGACCGCGCCCGGGTGCGATCAGCGCCTGGAAGCGGGAGCTTCGGGCGGTCGATTCGTGAACTCCTGGAGTTCACTGCCCACTTGGTGGGCAGCCTCGCAGTGTTTCCTTGCCACGCCACCCATGGGGCAAAAGGTACATACGGGGCGAGCAGCGCAATTCTCACGCAAGGGTGCGGCGATTGCGCCCCTTGCCTGCGTGCGCGGTTGGCGTGAATCTGGCCTGATGGTCGATCTGTCCGAATTGGTAGGTATCGCATAACGCGCCCGAGTTAAGGGGGAGATGGGCTCGGGTTCGTGAGCGGGATCATATCTGTGACGTTCTGTGGCGATGCCGGACATGTGAACTCCCTTGTCGCAAAGGAAATCGAAGATCCGGGATTTACGGAGCGTGACCGGGAAATCCAGGTCGAAATCAGGCGGAAGGGTTCCCGGGGGAATAGATGGCTTGTTCGCGCGACCCGGCTCGCTTACGGTCACCGCAATCCGGTCGGAACGCCTAATCCTGCCGCCGTCCGGAATATCGCACCCACCCACGTGTGGCAGGAGCGGGGGACCCAGGTAGTACGCCGTTCCGGAATCCCGGACGGCTCGGGGTGAAGTCGCGCGCCATGCGCGGCCGGGCATCTCCAGCCCGAACCCGACAGCTCACCTCGCAGGCGGCGGAGAGGAATTCGCCATGCCCGGTAAGGGTAAGCATCGCCGTCCGAGGACCAGCCCGATCACGCGTGGATTCGTCGCCGCCGGAACGGGCGGGGCCGCCATCGCACTTCCGCTCATCGGCGCCTTCGGTGCGCACGCCGCCGAGAAGTCGGCGCCCTCCGCCGCCCCCGGCCGCATCGCAGCCGTAGCCAAGAAGTCCGTCGCCCCGCAGGCGCCGAAGGCCCCCAAGGCGCCTGCGACGTACACCGTCGTGGCCGGTGACTACCTGTCGAAGATCGCCCAGGAGCAGAGCGTCAGCGGCGGCTGGAAGAAGCTGTACGCCGACAATCGCGCCGCCGTCGGCGAGAACCCGTCGCTGATCCATCCGGGGCTCGAGCTGACCCTCGGCGGCAAGGCGAAGGTCCAGGGCAAGGCGAAGGTCCGGAGCGAGGCGAAGGTCCGGAGCGAGGCGAAGCCCGAGCGGAAGGCCAAGGCTCCGGCCAGGAGCGAGAAGCCGTCCGGTTCCTCCGAGCGTGCCTCCCGCACCGCCGAGCGCCCCCAGGCCGCTCCGGCCGCCGCCGAGGCCCCCGCCGCGCCCTCCGCCGCGAACGCCGCCGCGCAGACCAGCTTTTCCGGCTTCTTCGCGCCGGTCCGCGGCGGTATCAGCACCGCGTACAAGACAGCCGGTTCCATGTGGTCCAGCGGTTACCACACCGGTGTCGACTTCATCGCCGCCACCGGTACGTCCGTGAAGGCCGTCGGCCCGGGCACCGTTGTGTCGGCCGGCTGGAGCGGCGCGTACGGCAACGAGGTCGTCATCAAGCACAACGACGGCACGTACTCGCAGTACGCCCACCTCTCCCAGCTCTCCATCGCGTCCGGCGAGAGCGTCACCGGCGGCCAGCAGATCGGCCTCTCCGGCTCCACCGGCAACTCCACCGGCCCGCACCTGCACTTCGAGATCCGCACGAGCCCGAGCTACGGCTCGGACATCGACCCGCTGGCCTACCTCCGCCAGCACGGAGTCTCGATCTGACCGACGTCCGTACCTGACACGGCGTCTCTCCGTCCGCCGGCCCCGCATCATGGGGCCGGCGGACGCGTGCGTTCCGGCCCCTTCCGGGTATTCCCGCTTTGCGGAAAACTGGCCGGGTGGCCTATATCACCCCGCGTCAACCCCTCCCTACGGTGGCGTAAGTCACTTCCCGCGAGGAAAGATGGCTCGACGTGGCAGACGCTTCGCGATCAAGAACAAACAGCGCAATCGGGTCCTATGCGGCAATCGGTGACAGCTTCACCGAGGGCGTCGGAGACCCGGGACCCGAGGGACAGTTCGTCGGCTGGGCGGACCGGCTCGCGGTCCTCCTGGACGACCGGGTACCGGAACACACCTTCCGCTACGCCAACCTCGCCGTACGAGGCAGGCTCCTCGATCAGATCGTCGAGGAACAGGTCCCGCGCGCGAAGGAACTCGCCCCCGACCTGGTGACGTTCTGCGCCGGCGGCAACGACATCATCCGGCCCGGCACCGACCCCGACGACGTCGCGGAACGCTTCGAACGGGCCGTCGCCGACCTCACCGCCTCCGTCGGCACCGTCATGGTGACCACCGGCTTCGACACCCGCGGCGTACCCGTGCTCCGCCATCTGCGCGGCAAGATCGCCACGTACACCGCGCATGTCCGCGCCATCGCCGACCGCTACGACTGCCCCGTACTCGACCTCTGGTCGCTCAAGTCGGTCCAGGACAGGCGCGCCTGGGACGACGACCGGCTGCATCTCTCGCCCGAGGGCCACACGCGCGTCGCGCTCCGTGCCGCCCAGGTGCTCGGCATCGACGTGCCGGCCGACCCGGACCAGCCGTGGCCGCCACTGCCGCCGCGTGGCACGCTCGAAGTCCGCCGCGACGATGTCCTCTGGGCGCGCGAGTACCTCGTACCGTGGATCGGCCGGCGGCTGCGGGGCGAATCATCCGGCGATCACGTGGAGCCGAAGCGCCCGGACCTGCTTCCGCTCTGAGCGTTCCCCGCCCCCGCGGCAGTGCCCGTGGCGGGGGATCCCGTGGCGGGGATCCGCTCCAGCACCCCGCCCGCGAACACGTCGTACAGCGGCAGCGATTCCAGATGGACATAGCCGATGTGGCAGTCGCACACCGCGAGCGGGCAGGCGCGCGGGCGCAGCGCCGCCCGGTACGAGCCGTCATAGAGATTGCCGAGCTCGGCTCGTACGAAGTGGCAGCGCCGCACCGTCCCGTCGCCGTCCACCGAGATCACGGACTCGCCCGTCCGGCACGGCAGGCCGGCCGAACGGTGCGGACGGCGGCTGTACGGGAAGAGCGGGTCGAGGGCCGTCCAGCGGACGGCCTCCTCGTCCGTGTAGTCACGCCCCTCCGCCGCATTGACCCAGAGATAGACATGCGGCGGCAGATCGGCCCGCAGCCGCCGCGCCTGCTCCAGATGCTCCTCGAAGCCGACGATGCCCACACTGAACCGGATCCCGCGCGCGGCCAGTTCACGGCATTTGCCGAGGAAGCGGTCGTAGGGCGTCTGGCCGGGATGGTACGTGCACCACAGCGCCAGCGCGTCCGGATCGGCGTCCGCCAGCCATTCGGTGCGGCAGCTCAGATTGGTCTGGATGGCGACCCGGCGGATGTGCGGCAGCCGGGACAGTTCCACCAGCGTCCTCCGGTACCAGGAGCGGACCAGCCCCTCGCCCCACGGGGTGAACAGCACCGACAGGCGGTCCTGTGACTGCCCCGCCGCCCAGCCCGCGAACCGTTCGAGCGCCGCACGGTCGGCCCGCAGCTGCTCCCCGCTGTCCCGCCGCTTGGCGAACGGGCAGTACGGGCAGTCGTAGTCGCAGGAGGCCAGTGGGCCCCGGTACAGAACCGTCAGATCCATCCGTGTCTCACTTCAGCTCGTACGCGGCCATCGCGGCCCGTACCGCGGGCGAGAACAGCTCCGGCCCGAGTGCGTCCGAGTACGCAAGCCCCTCCGCCGTCAGCCGCAGCAGCCCGCCGCTCTCCTCCAGCCAGCCGCGATCGGCGAAGGCCGCCAGCTCGGCGGGGAAGTCGTCGGCCGGCCCGCTGCCGAACCGCGACCGGTAGTCCGCCACTTCCATCCCCTGCGCCTGCAGCAGCGACTGGAGCAGATGACGGCGGCGTGCTTCCTCCCGGTCCACGCGGCGGCCGACCTGGGCACGGGTGAAGTCCTCCGCCCGGGTGTAGTCGTCGATGATCGTCCGTATCTCGCGCATGTCGACGGCGTAGTCGAACGAGTAGTGGAGCCCGGACGTGTACGAGCGGGCCCCGCAGCCGAGGCCGATCATGCCGTCGGTCTGGCAGGCGTAGTCGTCCGCGCCTCGCGGCAGCGCGTCCTGCTGGTCCGTGCGGCGGAACATCCGCATCGACACCTGCTCGTAGCCGTGGGCGAGAAGATGATCACGGCCCTGGCGGTAGAGCGAGAGACGCTGGTCGTCCCAGGCGGTGTCGGCGTCCGCGCCGAGGCGGCCGAGACCCGTCAGCGGCCGGACATAGAGGGGGTAGAGATACAACTCCTCGGGCCGCCAGACGAGCGCCGCGTCGAGCGAGCGACGCCAGGTCTGCGGGGTCTGCCCGTCGATGCCGTAGATCAGATCGATGTTGAGGACCGGGACCCCGGCGTCCCGGATCCGGGCGAGCGCGGCCTCGACATCGGCGCGCCGCTGCGGGCGGACGGCGGCCTTCGCCTCGTCGTCGACGAAACTCTGCACTCCGATGCTCAGCCGGGTCGCGCCGCGGGCGGCGAGTACGGCGAGCCGGTCGGCGGTCGCCGTGGCCGGTGACGTCTCCACCGAAAGCGGCACCGTGCGCAGATCGGTGCCCATCCGCTTCTCCGCGATGTCGCACAGCCGCTCCAGCTCCCCGGCTGTGAGGAACGTGGGCGTGCCGCCGCCGAAGGCCGCCGCCGCGAACCGGACCGGATCCGTGTCCCCGAGCGCGTCACGGACAGCCACCGCCTGCCGCTCCAGCGCGTCGAGGTAGCGGGTGGTCAGCTCGTCGGGAGCGCCGATCCGCGTGAACAGATTGCAGAAGCCGCAGCGGACCTCGCAGAACGGAACGTGGAGATAGAGGGACAGCGCGTCCTTGCGCTCACCGGCCCACAGCTCACGGAGCGGGGGCCGGTCGGCGAGCGGCCGGTACGCGGTCTTGTGCGGATAGGCGTAGACGTAGCTCTGGTACGGGCGGACGGCGTTCATCGGGTGCCCTCCGTGGAGCAGGGTTCCGGGAGGAAGAACTGCGCGTACGGAACGGTCCAGACGGCCTCGTGTCCCAGCCGGTGGCCGGTGTAGCCGTCGTCGCCGTACGCCGTGCCGTGGTCGGAGCAGACGATCGCGAAACAGCGGCGCCTGCTGCCGGCCGCCGCGAGCAGCCTGCCGATGTGCCGGTCGACGTACTCCAGCGCGGCGGCATGCGTCTCGCGCGAGTCCCCCGCCTCACGTGTCGCACCCGGCAGATGGAACCAGTTGGGCTGGTGCAGCGCGGACACATTGACGAACAGGAACAGCCGCTGATCATGCGGGAGCGCGGCGACGACCTGCTCGGCGCGGTCCACCTGCGCCTCGAAGGACGTGGGGGAGGCCACCCCGAACTCCGGCTCCCAGTGGCTCTCCTGGAAGAGCCCGGGCAGCACGGAGCCGAGCGCACCCTGCCGATTGAAGAAGCCGACCCCGCCGACGCACACCGTCCGGTACCCGGCAGCCGCGAGTCCGGAGACAAGGTCGGGGGTGTCGTACACGAAGGTGCCGTCGGCGGTCGTCTCACTGCCCGCGAATCGCGCGGCGAACAGCCGCGGATGCGGACCTGGCGCGGCCGGGGTCGGCAGGAACCCGGCGAAGATCGCCTGGTGCGAGGCGTAGGTGAAACTGCCCGGAGCATGACGCTTCTCCCAGACGCCACCGGGGAGATGGCGTGCCAGGTTCGGTATCCGGCCGGCCGCCGCGAGTTCCGAGGCGACATCGAAGCGCAGGGTGTCGAGCGTGATGAGCAGCAGATCGTCGGTGCCGACAACCTCCGACATGTCGAGCACGCAGGCTGCGTCGGTTGTGGCGGCCGTGTCGATCCTGTCGACTGCGTCGAACGAGTCGGTCATGCGGGGCTCGGTGCGAAGGGCTGCGTGCATGGTGGTTCCTTGTGGTGCGGGCGGATGGCGGCGGCGACCTGTGCCGCATAGGTGTCGAGCCCCTCGGCGCCGCTGCCCGGCAGCCCGGTGAGACCGGGCAGCAGATCGCCGAACGCGTTGACCTCGCCGACGGCGAAGCGCCGCCAGCCGGTGGCGGGAAGCAGATCCACGCCGACGCACAGCGTCCCCGGGAAGCGGGCGGCGGCCCGCTCGCACAGGCCCAGCACGTCGTCGCGCCAGCTTCGGCCGGCAGCGCGCACGGCCGCCATGGCCTCGGCCGGATCGCCTCGCAGCCCGCCGAGATGCAGATTGGTGAGCGGGGAGCGGCTGGTCCGTACGACGACATGGGTGGCCCGGCCCGCGACGACCACGACGCGCAGATCGGCGGCCCTGCCGTGCTGGAGGGCCTTGGGCAGCCAGCGCTCGATGTGCAGACCATCGGGCGCGAGTGCGTCCACGATCGCGGCGATCTCCGGCTCCCCGGTGTAGCGGCGCAGCCGGAGGGAGTTGAACAACCGCCCGTCCGCGGTCCGTTCGACCGACGTGGTCGCCCGGATCCGGCCCCCTCCGGCAGCCTCCACCGCGAGCACACCGGAGGCTGAGGAGCCATGGGCGAGCTTCACGAAAGCGCGGCGGTGACCCGGCTCGGCGAGTACCGCCCGGACATCGTCCCAGCCGCGCACGGCGGGAGCCGCTGCCCCCGAGGTGGATGACGGCGGCACCGCCACCCCGGCCAGCGCGAGCCGCTCATGGCACAGCCGCTTGTCGAACAGCACGGCGAGATCGTCCGCGTCGTCGAGCAGCGTCCCGCCCGCGTCCGCCACGCCCTGCGCCACCTCGCGTACGGCCTCGGTGAAGCGCGTGTACCAGAGGCCGGTGCCCTCGACCCGGGCCGGGTCCTCGGCTCCCCGCAGCAGCAGGTCCACGTCCCCGTTCTCACCCGGGGAGTCGATCCGTACGGTCTCGCCCGGCAGGAAGCGGGCACGGCCGTGCAGGACGTCCAGCCACGGCACTACGCGCGCGTCAGGCAGCCCCGCCGCGCGCACGGCACGCTGGAAGAACGCGACACGACGGTTCTCGGGGTTGCCGACGACGGCGAAGCGCTGCGGTGCAGCCGGTGTCACTCGGCCACCGCGGTGAACCGGCCGAGGTCCTCGTCGTCGTCCCAGGGCTCCTGTTGTTCGTCGAGGTCGACGGCCACTCCGGCCGGCTCCAGGGCCTGGCGTATGCGCTCGGCCATCGCATCGCTGAGGAAATGGTGGTGCAGGTCGAGCTTCTTGAGGTGGGTGAGCGGCTGGCCCTCGAGGAGCGCCGCCGCTCCTTGGTCGCCGAGCGTGCCCATCGACAGGTCCAGGGTGTCGAGGCGCGCGACGACCGGGGCACCTGCCAGTGCAGTGGCGATCTCGTCCTGTATCTCACTGTTGCGCAGCGAGAGATGCCTGAGCCGGGGCAGCCTGGTGCCGGCGAAGAACGGCTCCAGATCCGTGAGCTCGGCATCGCCGCCGTAGCCGGAGACGCCGAGCCAGAGGTCCAGGTGCTCCAGCGCGGGCAGCTCGCTCGCCCCGATGCCGCGCACCACCTCGACGGGCAGGCCACCGGTCTCCACCCGGAGCGTGCGCAGCTTCTCATGGCGCAGGGCGGGGAACGCGAGGCCCGAGCCGCCTTGGACGCCGAACTCCTCGAGCTCCGGGAATCCTTCGAGCAGAGGCGTCACATCGGTCTGGTTGATCCAGGATATCTCGCACTCCTCGGAGGTGATGTCCCCGAGGAACAGGGCGCGCAGTGCGGGCAGCCGCTCGCCGGCGCCGAGCAGGGCCGAGATGACCGGTCCGGGGTCCGAGTCGTACACATCGCTCCACGCGCCGACGATGATCGCCCGCACCTTCGTGGTGTCCACGGCGACGGTGAAGCGGGCGAACGCCGCTTCCCACTCCTCCTCGCTCTCGTACGCGTCGACGGCGATGCGCCAGGCGACGGAAGCCGGGTCGGGAAGCGCGTCGACCTTGGCGTCGGCGTCGGCGTCGGGGAAATCGAATGCAGGCAGGCCGTACAGGTCCTGCAGATAGCCCGAAGTGCTCATGACGGATGCTCCACTCACCGGACGGTGTTGATCGGCTGATGTGCGAGAAGTTCTACCAAGCCGCACTGACAACGCCTGCCTCGGGGCGGCCTTGGGGATGCCCTGTGCTGCGGCCCTTCACGGCGCTGCCGGTCACGGCCTGATTCCTGCCCGGGCGCCGGGCCGAACCCGGTGTCCCACCGCGGCGGCGCCGGCGACACCCCCACTGTCAGACCCTGCCTCTAACTTCGATGTCAGGTCCGGCGCACTCGGTGCCGGCCGTCGAGGGGAGAGCCATGTACCGGCAGGGAGACGTGCTGATCGTGCCCGTCGCGGAAGACGCCGTTCCGGCGCATGCCGAGGACGCGGCGGGTGAACCGAGGGACGGCCGCGGGCGACTCGTGCTGGCGCTCGGCGAAGTCACCGGCCACGCGCACGCCGTGACCGGGCCCGGCCGGCTCATCCGCGAAGCGGGGGCGTTCGGGCCGATGCTCCTCCATCTCCCCGACGGCGGCAGGGTGGTGCACGAGGAGCACGCGCCGATTCCGCTGCCCAAGGGCTGGTACCGGGTGGTGCGGCAGCGGGAGTACGTACCGGGCGCGGTGCGGATCGTCGCGGACTGAGAAAGCCGACGAACCCGGGACCGGCACCTGGCTGGAACGACCCCCGGGCACAGCAGGAGAACAGGGAACAGGCAACAGGAACAGGGGACGGGGCTTCAGATGCAGGACATGGGCAAGTGGCGGGCCGTGGCAGCGGCGACGGGTCCGGCGGGCCGGGCTGCGGCGGAGGAAGGGGTCCGGCTCGCCTACCGCACGGCTGGGCTCGTGGCGCCGGAGCGCTTCGTGTGGGCGGACTCGCCCAAGGCGGGGGTGGCGGCTGTGCGGGCGCTGGCGGACGCCGGTCGCTCGGTACGCGACGAGATCAGGACCGTCCCCTGGGCCGAGGAGCGCCGCCGGGTGCACGACGAACTCGGCCCGGCGGGCTGGACCGAACTGTGGGGAAGGACCGGCGCCCTGCTGTGGGACACCACGCGTGCCCTCGCCGAGCGGATACGCACGGGCGTCGCCGAGGCCCTCGCCGAGGAGGGACCGGAGACGGCGACCGATCGGTCCGCCATCCGGCTCGTGCTGCTCGATGCGGTGCTGGGCCAGCACGACGCGGCCTGGCTCGCCGCGTTCGACGGACGCGGCGACCGGCTCGAGGGCCTGGCCCAGGTGGCCGAACACGCGGGCTGGTGGTGGCCGTTCGAGAAGGCCGTGGTCATCTGCGAGCGCCCCGTCGAACTGCACCGCGACGAGGCGGGCCGGCTCGACCGCGGCGACGGTCCGGCGCTCGCGTTCCCCGACGGCTTCGCGCTGCACGCCTGGCGCGGAATGCCGGTCCCCGCCGAGTTCCTCGCCGGACTGACCTCGCTGACCCCGCAGCGCATACGCACCGAGGAGAACGCGGAACTGCGGCGCGTCATGCTCGAGTTCTACGGCTACGACCGCTACCTCTCCGAGTCGAAGGCCCGGCCCGTACACCGCGACGAGACCGGCGTGCTGTGGCGTATCGCTCTGGATGACGACGAGGACGTGACGATGGTGGAAGTGGTCAACTCCACGCCGGAGCCGGACGGTACCCACAAGACGTACTGGCTGCGGGTGCCACCCACCACCCGTACCGCGAAGGAGGGCGTCGCCTGGACCTTCGGACTCGACGCATCGGTGTACGAACCGCTTCGTCAGACCTGAGCCGCCGCCAGGTCCGCCGCACCGATCAGTGCCGAACTGCCCTGGCCCGTACAGGCGTATGCCCCGGCCACCGCGCCCAGCCGTGCGCAGTCCTCTATGCCGCGGCCGGCCAGCCGCCCGTGGAGGAAGCCGCAGACGTACGCGTCCCCCGCGCCGTTGGAGTCCACCACCGGCGTGGGCGGCACCGTCGCGGGAACCGGACGGGGCGTGCGTCCGCCGGCGCGGGTCATCAGATACGACCCGCCCGCCCCGGCCGTCGCGATGACCGCCTCCGCCCGCCCCTCCCGCAGGATCTCCCGCATCACCGACGCGATCCGCTCACCGGCACCCGCCGCGCTGAGGAAGACCACGTCCGAACGCAGGGCGAACTCCCTGTGGTAGTCCTCCACTCCGTCCCAGTCGTGAAGGTCGGTCGAGACGGGCACGCCGAGCTCGGCGATGTCGTCGTAGAGAAACCGGGCGAAGTTCGTGATCGACAGATGGACGTGCCGGGCCCGCCGCAGATGGGGCAGGTAGAAGCCGCGCGGCATGCGCAGATCGGCGGGGTCGCGGGCGTCGTAGAAGGACATTCTGCGGCCGGTCGGGTCGACGAGGTTCACCGCGCGCCGCGTACCGGAAGGGGAGATCAGGTGCTCGAAGTGCACGCCGCCCTCGGCGAGCCGCTCACGGACCTGCCGGCCCGGCCGGTCCTCACCTATGAAGTCCAGGAACGTGACACCGAGCCCGAGGGCCCGGCAGCCGAGGGCCACATTGCCGCCGCTGTGGCCTGCCGACTCCACGATCGGGGGGACTCCGACCGAGTCCGCGAGGGGGACGGGGAGCGAGCCGACGCGGACCACCGTGTCGACCCCGCTTCCGCCGACGACCAGCACGTCCAATGCGTCCCGCGGGCTTTGAGCGTCCTGAGCTTCCTGCGCGTCTTGCACGTCCTGAGCGAACGGTTCGTCCTGCGCGTTCTGAGCGAACGGTTCGTCCCGTGCGTCCTGAGTGAACCGTTCGTCCGGTGCGTTCTGTCCGTTCTCGGTATCGCGTGTGTCCTGGTCCGGCTGATCCGTCCGCTGCGCCGACACCGCTTCCCCTCCCATGCGCCTTCGGTGCGCTACGCACTCTGCCGTGTCAGCGCCTCGCGGTCGAGCCCCAGTTCACGGGCGAGCGCCTCGTCCGTCCACTCCAGCATGGCAGCACGGCTGAGGGATCCCCCGTACGACGTCATCTGCACGGCCAGCCCGTCCAGCAGAGCCGTCAGCCGCCAGGCCGACGACGCGGGATCCTCACAGTGGAACTCGCCCGCCGCCGCACCCTCCGCGATGACCGCGGTCAGCTGCGCCTTCCACTGCTGGTCGAGATCGCGGGCCACCTCGCGCAGAGCGGGTTCGCGCAGGGCAGCCGCCCAGCCCTCGATCCACAGTCGCCACCCTTTGGCCTGTCCCGTCGGTGCGTACCAGCGGACCGCGGTACGCAGCCGTCGCAGTGCGGAAGTCCGCCGCCCCAGGAGCTTGCGCAGATGCGCGAGATCGCCCTCGGCGGCATAGCTGAAAGCGGCCGCGACGAGCTTCTCCTTCGTCGAGAAGTGGTACAGCACCAGGGCGTTGCTCACCCCCAGGGCCGAGGCGACATCGGCGATCCGCAACGAGGCCACGCCCCGGGCCTGGATCTGCTCGACGGCGGCCCGCAGCAGTTCCTCCTGCCGCTCCGCCACACTCAACCGGACTCTCGCCACGCGGGTCACCCTACACACGGCCCCGTCGCGAGGGGCCCCGTACAGGATCTTGCCCGAGCCTGTCCGTCCTGGCCTATCGACTGCCCGGCCCCTGACCCTGCTCCTGCCCCCACCCCTGCCCCAGCTCCAGCCCCAGTTCGAGGAGTTGACGGTCGGCACTGTGCCCCGCGACCACCGCGAAGCCGACGGGGAGCCCGTTCACCGACATCCTGGGCAGCACCAGGCAGGGAAGGCCGGCGGTGCTGGCGAGACAGGTGAGGCGGAAGGCGGCGTCCCGGGTGGCGGCCTTCCGCTCCGGGGATTCGTCGATCCGCGGTGCCGGCCCGCCGGTGGCGGGCAGGAGCAGCACCGTGTCCTCGGGGAGGGCCGCTCGCAGCGCGCGGCCGGACCGGTGGATCACGAGTTCGGCGGCGGCCCGCCTCTCCGCCGTGACTGCGGACGCACGGGAGAAGCGCGCCTCCAGCCCCGGCCCGAGAGTGCCCGGGTGCGCGCTCACCCATGCGCCGTCGCACTCCCACACCTCCGCGGCCTGGGCGGTGGCGAAGGCCGCAGCCCTGGCCACCGGATCGCCTCCCAGCGACGGCACCTCCTCGATCCGCAGGGCGGCTCGTTCCGCGACCTCCGCCGCCACCCGCCCGAAGACTTCCCGCACCTCCTCGTCGGCGAGCCCGAGGAGATCCATGGCCACCAGGGCCGTACGGAACGGGCGTCGGGCTACGTCACCCCCGGCGGAGGGAAGGAGCACCTCGCCCAGCCGTGCCAGCGTCGCCGCGTCCCGGGCGAGCCAGGCGACGGTGTCGAACGAGGGCGCCAGCGGCAGCATCCCGGTGACGGGGACGGCGCCGTGGGTCGGCCGAAAGCCGTGCAGCCCGCAGTACGACGAGGGGACCCGGATGGATCCCGCGGTGTCGCTTCCGAGGCCGGCGTCGGCCTCACCGAGCGCGACCGCGGCGGCCGGGCCGCTGGAGGAGCCGCCCGGGACACGGCCGGGCGCCGCCGGGTTGGGCGGAGTGCCGTAGTGCACGTTCGTCCCGTTGAGGCTGTAGGCGAACTCGTCGGTCTGCGCGATCCCGGCCACATCGGCTCCCGCTGCCAGCAGCGCGCTCACGGCCCAGGAGTGTGCGGGCTGCGGTTCCGCCTCGGCCAGCCAGGCCGGATTCCCGGCGCCTGTCCGGTGCCCCGCGACGGCGTGCACGTCCTTCACCGCAAGCCGCAGGCCGTACAGGGGCCCGCTGCCGGAACCGGCCACCAGCGGCTCGCCGCGCACCCGCCACACCGACATGTCCTGCGTCCCCATAAGGCCTCCCTGCGCCGGGCATCGTCGGGCTCGGGGCATCGTCGCGCCGACGGCACCGTCGGGCTCCGGGCGGGCAACGATGCCTGACGATGCTCACATCGAAGCACTCCCCGGGCGTCGCAGGCGGCCGCACCACCCGGGTGGACGAAGGACGGACGTCCGTCGACCCCAGTCTGCGGACGTCCGTCGGACCGGTCTGCGGGCGGACGGCCTCAATCCCCTTCTGGTCCGGGCTCTCGGACGGCACGACGACGCAGCCGCCGCCGGATGAGGCAGGGCCTCCGGTGCCTCGCCGGCGCGGGCCGGTCGCGGACGCCGGCCGCACCGGCGTCCGCCGCGCCCGCACCGTACCGCCGCATCGCACGGCATCGCACGGCATCGCACTGCATCGCGCCGCATCGCTCAGCTGTACCAGCCGAAACGCTCAGCGATCACCGGCAGCCGGTCGGCCACGATCGCGTGCGCGGCGGCGCGCGGCGTCGTACCGTCCGCCTCGGCCCGCGCGAGCATCCGGCCGACCAGGTCGCGCATCGAGCGGCGGGTGTACGCGAACGCCTCGTCCGCATCCGCGCCGATGTCGCCGAAGAGGGTCCACCACCACCACGCGTTCGTTCCGGAGTTCACGACGACGTCCGGCAGTACGGTGACGCCGCGACCGGCGAGCAGCTCCTCGGCGTCCGGCAGGACCGGCATGTTGGCGGCCTCGACGATCCAGCGCGCCCTGACCAGCGCTTGGTTGGCGGAGTCGACGGCGTACGAGACGGCCGCGGGAACCAGCACCTCCGCGTCGGCGGACAGCCAAGCGTCGCCGGACAGCTCGGTGTCGCCCGGCCGCAGCGCCGCGCGGTCCACCGTCCCGTACGCGTCGCGCGCGGCGAGCAGGGCCTCCACGTCCAGGCCGTCCGGATTGGCGATCGTCCCCTTGATGTCGGCCACGGCGACGATCCTCAGCCCCGCCCGGGACAGGAAGCGCGCGGTCGCTCCGCCCATGGTGCCAAAGCCCTGCACGGAGACCCGGATCCCAGCGTGGCCGACGCCCGCCCTGTCGAGCGCCGCGAGCACCGACTCGGCGACCCCACAGCCGCCCACCAGCTCGTCGAGACCGATGCCGTCGACCTCGACGGCGAACGCGTCGGCCAGCCGCTGCCGCGCCGCCGCCTCGCCGTCGAGCAACGGATACACGGCCTGTACGGACGAGACGAGCCCGGCCTCCGCGACCGCCTTGTCGACGAGGTCCTGGGTGAGGCCGAGGTCCTCGCCGGTGGCCCAGACGCTCTCGATGTACGGGCGCATCGCCCGCAGGTAGCGGACGAGGATGCCGTACGCCTCCGGGTCCCGCGGATCGCAGTCGATGCCGCCCTTCGCCCCGCCGAGCGGAACGTAGCGGACCGTCGGATCGTCGGCGCGGTAGTGCAGCGCCTCCTTCATGGTCATGCCCCGCGCCAGCCCGGCCACCTCGTCGAGCGTGCAGCCCTCCCGCATCCGCAGCCCGCCGCTGGACACCCCGCGCACGAGGCGGTCGACGACGAGATGGCCCTGGCGGCCGGTGACATGGTCAGTCCAGGTCAGCGAGATCAGGGGGGCGGGGTGGGGCATCGTGTGGACTCCTCGGGGCCGGCGGTGCGCCCGCCGATCGCGTCGCCTCCGGACATGGCGACGAACTGAACAGTAGGTCAGTATCTGGAGGCGGTCACGCAGTGTCAACGCCGACGCCCGCGGAAGAGCACAGGCGCCCGCGGCGGAGTGCAGGCGCCCGCGGAAGGGCGCCGGCGCTCGCCCCGCGACGGGGCAGCCCCGGACCCACCAGCGACTTCGGGTCCGGGAGGCAATACGGCAGCGACTCAGCAGGTGCTCAGGAGGAGACCGCAACCGTGATTCAGCGGGAGGCGGACCGGTCCGCCTGGCTCGCAGCCTCCCGCTGGGGCAGCTCGCAGTGGTCCTTGAAGCCCTGGCTGGTGAGGCCGAGTGCGGCGTTCATCCGCGAGCGCAGGTTCTCCACCGCCACCATCGCGGTCAGCTCGACGTACGCCGCCTCGCCGAGTGCCGTGACCAGCCGCCCGGCCAGCTCGTCCGTGACCACCGGCGGATTCGCGGTCATCGCCTCCGCGTACTCCATCACGTCGCGCTCCAGCGGGGTGTAGGCGTCGCTGTCGCGCCATGCCGGCACCTCGCGCAGCTTGCGTACGTCCATGCCACGCTGCTGGTTCTCCCAGTGGCCGAAGTCCATGCACCAGCTGCAGCCGATCGAGGCGGCCGACGCCATCACGGCCAGCGCCTTGAGGTCGGCGTCCAGCTGGTTCCACTTTCCGACGGCCAGCTCGAAGCGGAGGTCGGCGCGCAGCACCTTCGGGTTGTGGCCCAGCGCCTTCGCCGGTTCCAGGACCTTTCCGTACGTCCGCTTCGAGTACCACTCCGTGGCGCGGTAGAAGAGCGTGCGGGGCGGGGTGAGGGAGATACGGGCCATGACGGGCTCCTCGGTCGTCGAGTCGTTGCGGTCTTGCACGCGTACGACGGACGGCAGGTCCCGGATGTGACATCCCCTGGGCGTTTTCCCGGATCCTCCTGCGCGTGTTCCCGGATCCCCGGGCGTTTCCCGGGATCTCCCGGGCGTTTCCCGGAATCCGCCGGCCACCCCCGGCATTTTTCTCCCGCTCCGTTCGTTGCGGATGCCGTGGGGTCACGCGCCCTCACGTTCCGACGCCCTGCCCATAATGGAACGACCCGAAGTTCACAGGAGGTGCCGTGACCGGCGCTGCTTCCCCGCATCCGCTGCGCTCCAGGCTGCGATCGCTGCGACCCGCCGCCTTCGGGGCCGATCCCGCAGGGGAGCGGATGGAGCGGATCCGCCGCTCGCCGAACTTCGCCGACGGGGTGTTCCAGAACCCGCTCGGGGCCAGGACCAGGCCATCGGGGTCCACCCTCGAATTCGCGAAGATCTACTTCCAGAAGGAGGCGCGCAGGCGCCGCGCCCCCGCCGCCCCCGTACCCCTCCACACCACCACGCTCAGCGACCTCGCCAAGCCCCCCGCCTCGGGGCTGCGTCTCACCTGGACGGGACATTCCAGCGTCCTCGCCGAGATCGACGGCCGACGGGTGCTGTTCGATCCGGTCTGGGGGCAGCGATGCTCTCCCTTCGCCTTCGTCGGGCCCAAGCGGCTGCACCCGGTGCCGCTGCCGCTCGCGTCGCTCGGCCCGGTCGATGTCGTGGTGATCTCCCACGACCACTACGACCACCTCGATCTGCCCACGATCCGCCAGCTGGCCGCCACGGACACCGTCTTCGTGGTGCCGCTCGGCGTCGGTGCCCATCTGGAGCGCTGGGGCGTTTCCGAAGGACGCCTGCGCGAGCTGGACTGGAACGAGTCGACGGAGCTGGGCGGCCTGCGGCTGACCGCCACTCCGGCCCGGCACTTCTGCGGCCGGGGCCTGCGCAATCAGCAGCACACGCTCTGGGCGTCCTGGGTCGTCGAAGGACCCTCGGGCCACCGGGTCTACCACAGCGGGGACACCGGATACTTCCCCGGCTTCAAGGAAATCGGCGCCGAGCACGGCCCGTTCGACGCGACCATGATCCAGATCGGCGCGTACAGCGAGTACTGGCCGGACATCCACATGACCCCGGCCGAGGGTATGAACGCGCATTTGGATCTTCAGGGCGGCCGGCCGTCCGGAGTGATGCTGCCGATCCACTGGGCCACGTTCAATCTTGCCATCCACCCCTGGGAGGAGCCGGGGGAGGGGACGATCACCGCGGCGGCCGAGGCGGGCCAGCGGATCGCGCTGCCGCGTCCCGGAGAGCCCTTCGAGCCCACGGCCGAACTGATCCCGGCCGCCCCGTGGTGGCGGGCCGTCGCCCATGCGCCCGTCGCCGGGGCTGCGGTGCCCGGTGCCGTCACCGAGGGGCTCGTGGCCCCGGCGGCAACCGGTGCCGCGGACGCCCCGGCCGCGGACAGCGGCACTCCGGCGGACAGTGGCACTCCGGAGGCCGCGCCGACCGCGTAGCGCCGGGCGCCGGGAGCGGCGCGGCCGCGTGCGCCTGCGCGGAGTGCAGCTCTGTGTACGCCCCACGCCAGGAGCGTGGTCAGCCGCGACGCTCTGCCGACGCATCGCGCCCGTGGTGGCCAGGGCCCGCTCCAGGACGGCGGCTCGTCCGGCCCGCCGAGTCGTGCCGGCAGCCGGACCATGAGTTCCCGGACGGACGTCAACGCACGTCTGGCGATCCGTGCGTGCTCGCTGAAGCAAAGGATCGTGACGTACCCGGGCACTCCCCCCGCCCGTCAAGGCAGCAATTTCGGCCTGCCGTGCGAGGCCTCATACCAGAGCGGGACGCTCGATGGGGAAGTTTGTCAACTGCCCACCGGACATGAACGGTTGACGACTACCGTGTGTGGTCGGTGATCAACGGTGGGCTCATCAAACCGTCGCGCCGCTGCACACCGATCGGTACACCGAATCCTGGGCCACGTACCAAGGACGCTGATGTCTCAACTTCGCGCACCCGCCGCGCGGCCGGACCGCCGCGAGGGCGGGCGGCACGGCCGGTCAGGGGCCCGCTCCCTCTCCACCGCGGGCCGGCCGCAGTCCACGCCGCCACCTTCCGAAGCCCGTATCCGCCCCCAACTGCTGCGCACCGCAGTGCTGCCCGCCGTCGTCGTGTCACTCAGCGGCGCCGCAGCGGTGCTCTTCACGATCCGTTCCGCCTCGGTGCGGCCCTCAGCCGCCCTGTGGGTCGCGCTTGCCGGCTCCGCTGCCCTCGCCGCCATCGCCGTGGTGGCGGCAGCACTGGGCGCCGATCGCGCCGCCAGATCCGTCCTCGACCGCTGCCACAGCCTGCGCCGTTCCAGCGCGCGCGGCCAGGCGGAGCTGCGTGCAGTCGTCGACGGTCTGCGGCGCGGAGAACGCCCGCCGGCCCGCGACAATCTGCCGGTCGCCGCCTCCGGCGGGGACGAGTTCGATCTGCTCGCCCAGGAGCTGGGCCGGTCCTACGACGCCGCCGTGGCCGCTGTGGTGCAGGCCTCCCGGCTCTCCAGCAGCGTCGGGAACGAACAGAAAGTCGAAGTCTTCGTCAATCTGGCCCGTCGGCTGCAGTCCCTCGTGCACCGCGAGATCCAGCTCCTCGACGAGCTGGAGAACGAGGTCGAGGACCCCGAGCTGCTCAAGGGGCTCTTCCACGTCGACCACCTCGCCACCCGCATCCGCAGGCACGCCGAGAACCTGGCGGTCCTCGGCGGCGCCATCTCCCGGCGGCAGTGGTCCAACCCGGTCACCCTGACCGAGGTCCTGCGCTCTTCGATCGCCGAGGTGGAGCAGTACCCCCGGGTCAAACTGGTGCCGCCCATCGACGGCACCCTGCGCGGGCACGCCGTCGCGGACGTCATCCACCTCCTCGCCGAACTGGTGGAGAACGCCACCCTGTTCTCCGCGCCGCACACGACGGTCCTGCTGCGCGCCCAGCACGTCACGGCGGGCCTTGCCGTTGAGGTCGAGGACCGGGGCCTGGGCATGCCCATCACCGAGCAGAACAGGATGAACGCCCTGCTCGCCGACCCCGACCAGGTCAATGTGGCGCATCTGCTGCAGGACGGCCGCATCGGACTCTTCGTGGTCTCCGCCCTCGCCCGCAGGCACGGCATCGCGGTCCGCCTCCAGTCCAACATCTACGGAGGCGTCCAGGCCGTACTCGTACTGCCGCAGGGGCTGCTCGGCGCCGAACCCGACGGCCTCGCCGGGACGGAACAGGCAACCGCCCAGCGGCACGCGGGCCATCCGCCGGTCGCGGCCGCCGCCGTGGCGGGCGGAGTTGCCGGCCGGGAGCGGGCCGCGGCACCCGTGGGCGCCCCGGCCCACGCCGCGGTCGACGCCGCTTCCGACACGGCGCACACCGGCACGCAGCGCACGCTCACGTATGCGACGAGCATGCCGGGTATCCCGCAACAGCAACAGCAGCAGCAGCAGCAACAGCAACAGCAACAGCAACAGCAACAGCCGTCGTCGGTGGACAGCAGTACCTCCGGGCCGCTCCCGGTGCGAGGCGAGCACCCCGAGCGCCCCAACCCGGCCGCCGCCCGCCCCGGCGCCGGCCACCCCCCGGCGCAAGCGGGCACTCCGCAGCCGGGCACTCGGCAGCCAGGAGTCTCACAGTCCGGAACTCCTCAGCACGGCATCCCGCAGGCGGGCGCCGAGGCCCATGTCGTACGAGGCACCATGGGCCGCCCCCAACTGCCCAAGCGGCGCGCCCAGGAGCACCTGGTGCCCCAACTTCGCAGCGATCCCGCGCCGCGTCGGCCCGAGGAGGAGGACGAGGCGCTGCACGACCCCGGTCTCATGGCGGCCTTCCAGCGGGGCATAGGCCTCGCCGAGTCCCAGCCCCCGAGTGCTCCCACAGCGACCGACGAAGCGCATCGAAACGAACCGCATCAACATGAACCGCATCAACTGAACGACACCCACAAGGAGTAGATGCACCATGGCGAGCGATGTGCCGACCGGCCATTCCTCGGATCTCGACTGGCTGCTGAGCGGCCTGGTCCAGCGGGTGCCGTACACCCGCAACGCGGTTCTGCTCTCCTCCGACGGCCTGGTGAGGTCCGTGCACGGCCTCGACGCCGACAGCGCCGACCACATGGCCGCCCTCGCCTCCGGCCTGTACTCGCTGGGCCGCAGCGCGGGCGCCCGGTTCGGGGACGGAGGAGAGGTCCGCCAGGTCGTGGTGGAACTCGACTCCACACTGCTCTTCGTCTCCACCGCCGGCTCCGGCACCTGTCTCGCCGTGCTGGCCGGGCGCGAGGCGGACGCAGCGGTCCTCGGCTACGAGATGGCGATGCTCGTCAAGAGCGTACGGCCGTACCTGGCCACCCCGGCCAGACGGCCCGCCGGGGCGCCGAGCGTCACGGGGCACTGACCGTGCCGGCCCCGAAGGACGGGCCCTGGATCGACGACGCGGCCGGCCGCCTCATCCGTCCGTACACGGTGAGCGGCGGCCGTACCCGTCCGACGGCCGCCCTCGACCTGCTCTCCTTGGTGATGGCCACCGGCGCGGTCCCGCACGGGCCGCTGGGGCCGGAGCACGCTCTGGCCCTCGGCCTGTGCGACGGACCGACCTCGGTGGCGGAGATCGCGGCGCACTTACGGCTGCCGGCGGTCGTCACCAAGGTGCTCCTGTCCGATCTCGTGGACTGTGGGGCGGTCACCGCCCGGGCGCCCCGTTTCCACGACACTCCCACCGACCGTTCCTTGCTGGAGGCAGTGCTCGATGGCCTACGACGACGGCTCTGAACACAGCCCTGCGACCCGCGACCCCTCCGACGTGTTCCCCACCGCGCTCAAGATCCTGGTCGCGGGCGGATTCGGGGTGGGCAAGACGACCCTCGTGGGCGCGGTCAGCGAGATCGAGCCACTGAGCACCGAAGAGCTGCTGACCACGGTCAGCGTCACGACCGACAGCCTGGAGGGTGTGGAGTCCAAGACCACCACCACGGTTGCCATGGACTTCGGGCGGATCACCCTCGACGACCGCCATGTGCTGTATCTCTTCGGAACCCCGGGTCAGGAGCGCTTCTGGTTCATGTGGGACGAGCTCTCCGAAGGAGCGCTCGGCGCGGTCGTCCTCGCCGACACACGCCGCCTGGAGGCCTCCTTCTCCGCCGTCGACTTCTTCGAGCGGCGCGGCATCGGATTCGTCGTCGCCGTCAACGAGTTCGACGACGCCTACCGCTACGAGCCCGAGGAGGTGCGGGCGGCGATCGGCCTCGAACCGGAGGTCCCCGTCGTCCTGTGCGACGCCCGTGTCGCCGGCTCCGGGATCCAGACCCTGGTCACCCTCGTCCATCATCTGCTCACCACCACCCCGGCACCGGCAGCGGCGCCGAGCTATGGAGCTCAGTCATGACGTACGACCCGACCGGCCATCTGCTGCTGACACCCGTCGACCGGGAGGCGCCCGTGCGGGTGCAGCGGCTGCGCCAGCTGGGGCTGGGCGACCGGCCCGACCCGGCCCTCGACGAATTCGCCCACAAGCTCGCGGAGGTCACCGGGGCGCCCTTCTCGATGGTCAACTTCATCGACGAGAACCGGCAGTTCTTCGCGGGGCTGCACACTCCGGCGGGTACGCACTCGGGCAGCGCCCTCGGCGCGGCGGCGGCCGCGGCGGGCGGGGACGTGGGCCGGTTCATGGCCCGCGACCACGGCTACTGCCCGCATGTCGTGGTGCGGCGGAAGGCGCTCGTCCTGGAGGACGTCTGCGACTACCCCCGGTTCGCCGGCAATCCGGTCGTCGACGAGATCGGCATCCGCTCCTACCTCGGGGCCCCGCTGATCGACCGTACGGGCATAGCCCTGGGCACGATCTGCGTGGTGGACACCGAGCCGCGGGCCTGGGGCCGGCCGGGGCTGGAGACCATCAAGTCGCTCGCGGCGGAACTGGTCGAGCAGATCCACCGCCGTGAGGACACCCGGCGCTGACGCGGGCCGGGCGTCCCCGGGGCATCATCGGCGCTCCCCGGGGACTTCATTGTCCCGGTCTCCGTACTGACCGGGTCGCCGTCCACCAGGGTCAGACGAACGCTTCCGACCGCGTGAGGTCCGCCAGACGCTCCGACCACTGTCCCTTCGGCGTGCCGAGAGCGACCTCGGCCAGCCGCAGCAGCTGGACGTCGGAGGTGCCGGCGGGAGCGAAGATGTGGTGCGCGTCGCGCAGATACCGCTCGATGGCACGGTCGGTGAACAGCCCGGCCGCCGCGTGGATCTCCATCGCGTTCCGCGCGGAGTCGAGGGCGGACTCGACATTGACCAGCTTCGCGTTCATCAGCTCGGCGTCGCAGGCCAGCCCCTGGTCCAGCAGATGCACCGCGTGGTACGCGGCGAGCCGCGCCGTCATCAGCCGGGACTGCAGCTGCCCCAGCTTCAGCTTGATGGACGGGAGTTCGTGCAGGGGCTTGCCGTAGCGGTGGCGCTCGACGCAGAACGCCGTGGTCTCCTCCAGGATCGCCTGATGGAGTCCGAGCGAGACGGCGGTGAGGTTGGCGCGACCGTAGAGCACGCTGGAGGAGTACGCCACGGCGAGCCCGTCGCCCTCCTCGCCGAGCCGGTTGGCCACGGGCACACGGCAGTTGTCGAAGAGCAGCTCGCCGAAGCCGAAGCCGTGCAGGCCCATCGTCGGCTTCTGCTCGCCGGTACGGCACCCGGGCCGGTCGGATTCGACGAGAAGCGCGGTGAGTCCACCGGAACCCGGTCCCGTCCGGACCACCACTCCGTGCAGATCGCCGACATGGCTGTTGCCGACGTACACCTTTTGGCCATTGATGATGTACTCGTCGCCGTGACGTACGGCGGTGGCGCTCATGCCCAGCACATGGCCGCCCGAATCGGCCTCGGTGACCGCGATCGTGGGCAGGCACTCGCCCGCCGCGATCGCCGGGAGCCAGGTCTTCTTCTGCTCCTCGCTCCCGAAGTGGACTATCTTGGCGGCGCCCAGCTGGGAAGCCTGCACCATGGCCCCCATCGCGCCGCTGACCCGGGAAAGTTCCTCGATGATGATGGTCTTGGCGAGGTGGCCGACACCCATTCCGCCGTGCGCCTTGCTGATGGTCGCTCCGAGCCAGCCCTGCCGGGCGATCAGCCGGGACAGATCGCGGTGGACCGTGCGGGCCGCCTCCATGGCGGGAACCCGCGGACGGACCTCACTTTCCGCGAAGTGCCGGACCCGGTCCCGGAGCTGATGATGCAGTCGACTGGCGAAGTACCCGTCCATCGCGGGAGCCCTCCTGTGCGATACGCCTGCTCGTCCTTGCGTTCGAGCAGGTGGTGCATCGGCGTGGTCTCGTCCCGTAACAGGCCGACCACTTCCTGGTGTTGATCGCTTACGGACGGTACAGTGCCGTGGCCAACTTTGGCTGAAATTCGTTTCATTGACGTTTGATTGGGGCTGCGTGCTGTGTGGTAGCGGCCCGTCCGGTCCTATTCGTAGGGCATTCCCACGGGGCTTCTTTCTGCCGCATGCCATCGGTAAAGGTTTCGTGGGCATATGGCACTGAGGGACAGGAGCCTTGTCCCAGAGGTGGGCAAACGGGTTCATGAGGCACGAGAGTCCGGTCGACAGTCCTGTTGCAGCGGTCTGTTGACCGCTCCCGTCCTGCCGGCGCACCGGGGTGCCCACCGGCGCACACGGTCACGCCCGCGCGTCGGCGTTCAGAATGCGCCGTTTCAGGCCCGCTGCTCCAGTACGTCGACGGCCAGCCGCCGCACCACCAACTCGTCCACCTCCACCCCGAGGCCGGGGGAGTCCGGTACATGCGCCAACCCATTCTCGCCGCGAGCGGCGATTGTCAGTGGTGCGCCGTAAGGTCGTCACATGGCCAACGCCGACGACGTACGCAGAATCGCGCTCTCGCTGCCCGGTGCGGTGGAGAAGCTCGCCTGGGGCATGCCCACGTTCAGGGCGGGGCAGGGCGGGAAGATCTTCGCCTCGCTCGACGACGACGATCAGGTGATCGGGGTCAAGTGTCCCAAGGAGGACCGTGACGAGCTGATCGCCTCCGAACCGGACAAGTTTTTCATACGCCGGGGTCACGACGACAACTACGCCTGGCTTCGGGTGCGGCTCGGCGCGCTGGAGGACGATGACGAGCTCCGCGCGATCCTGCTCGACTCCTGGCGTCAGGCCGCCCCGCGCAAACTGCTCGACGCGTACCCGGAGCTGGGCGAGGCGCCGACGAGCTGAGGCGCGCCACCGTACGGACACCGGGGTGGGGCGCGTGCCTGTGTACGGCTCGGAGGCGAAGCCGAAGGTGGCAGCTAGGGGCCTGTCCGGCGGATCATGCCTGGGACGCGCTGGTCTGGCACGCCCATCTTCAGTGTTGTCGTCAGCTGAGGGAGGAGAATGAGTGGCATGGCCATGGTGAAAGACATCGATGCCCGCGGCATGCAGCACTGCGAGACGACGGCGCTGGGCGTGCTTCTGCGGCATGAGGGACTCGACTTGTCCGAGCCCATGCTGTTCGGGCTCGGCTCCGGGCTGTCGTTCGTCTACTGGGACAGCAAAGCCATGGGCTTTCCCTTCCTGGGAGGCCGGGTCAAGCCGTTCGAGCTCACCAGGAACCTGGCCGCCGCCCTCGGGCTCGGGCTGCTGATCGGGGAGACCACCTCCCCGCGCAAGGCATGGCAGAACGTGGCGGCACCCATCGACGCCGGTCGGCCGGTCGGCCTGCAACTCGACAGCTACCACCTGGACTACTTCACCACCAAGGCGCACTTCGGCGGGCACGTCGTGGCCATGTACGGCTACGACGAACAGGACGCCTACCTGGTGGACACCGACCCGCAGGGCGGAGCCGTCTCCACCAGCCTCGCCGCCCTGGCCAGAGCCAGGGCCGAGCGCGGCCCCATGACCGCCAGGCACCGCTCCTTCACCATCGCAGCGCCCAGCAGCCCGACGCCACCGCAGGACCGGATCATCCCCGCGATCAAGACCTGCGCCGACGCCTTCCTGAACCCGCCCATCGCGAACCTGGGCCACCGGGGCATCGAGAAGACTGCCAAGCAAGTGCCGAAGTGGCTGCAGCGCAGCGACGATCCGCGGGAAGACCTGCCACGGACCGCCGTCCTCATGGAGAAGGCCGGCACCGGCGGCGCCCTGTTCCGCAATCTCTACCGGGACTTCCTCGCCGAGTGCGCCCAGCTGATCGACAGCAGCCACTTGCGCACCGGCTACACCCTGTACACCGAGGCCGCCACCCTCTGGACGCAGGTGGCCGCACTCGTCGCGACAGCAGGCGAATCCGGCGACGCGAAGCGCCTCATACAGGCCGGCTCCGTCCTCCACGAGCTCTCGCGCATCGAACGCGATGCGATGCAGGCACTCAGCCAGCTGTAGGGCCTGTCCGGCCGGTCATGCGCGGAGCGTGGAGTGCTTTCGGCAAATCAGCGTCTGGACGGGGGTGGCGGTTCTGCGTCGGTATGCCTGCGGAACCGAAGGGCGGCGAGGCCGAAGGCCAGTCCTCCGGCGATGAACCAGGGGTTCCAGAGTGCCAGCGTCCAGGCCCGCTGCCCCACGCTCACGGAGGTGTCCAGGTGCGTTGTGTCGGTCAGCAGCAACACCTCGATACCGACGCCACGGGCCAGTAGGAGGGCACTGACGCCCCATCCCAGCCACCTTGCCAGCAGAGCGGGAACGCCTCGGAGCCTGGACCGGGCAAGCAGCCATGCCAGCAGGGCGCCGAGGAGGCAGAGTGCACCCATACCCCACAAACCGGCTACGACGAACCACAACGGGCGCTCGGTGGCCAGCGGACCGGCGGAGATGCTCAGCCCCACATCACCGCCGACGGCCCAGTAGAAGTGCAACCCGGCGAACGCGGCCGCCCACAAGCATGCGATACGCCCCCACAGCGTGGACGGTTCTGCGCCCGTTCCCTCCGGTTGGCGTCTCACCGCCGGCCCTCACGCGCATCGCGCCTGTCAGCGCACGGGCCGTCCGCTTCCCGTGGCAACACGATGAACGCGGTGCCCTTGGCCAGGTCGACGCTGGAGCGAGGCGGTGCACCGTCGCTCTCGTCGTCCCGCTGCAGCAGCTCCACCCGCCGCTGCTCCAGCTCTACCGCCTTGTTTCCGTTCACGACCGCCGTGAATTCATCGAAGGCCGTGTTCGACAACGACCGCCCCGTGCGCCTGCGTAGCCACGGGATCAAGCCCAGCCCCGTGAACCATCGCCACGCGCTCTCCACCAGGGCGAACAAGACCAGGAGACACGCGAACGCCGGGAACGACATCAGCCACATCGTCACAGAGGGTCCCTCATCGTCCTCAGCACAGTTGACTGCCGGGAAACGGCAGAAGGGGCGGCGTCGTCCTCATCGGACGTGCGGACCGGGAGAACTCGGGGCCCCGGGCATGGGTCCGCGCATGGACCGCTCGCGCAGATCTCGCGGGCAATGCGTTCTGCCCGGAGCGGCACGGGCCGGTCGGTCCCCTCGACCGCGGTCGTTGGACTCGTCTCGCTGATTGCCATGGGATCACTGTTCTGGATCCGCACCGCGCAGGGATCGGGCCGGCGGATGATCCGCTTCCCCCATGCGGCGGAGGCGCCGCCATGGAGATCCACCGCATGGCTGAGTGCCGTGGGGCCGCGGAGTCCGGGGGGCCGGCTCGGTGAGGGGCGCCCTGTGTGCACTCCATGTGTCCGGACGGCGGCGTTCCGATGCGCCCCGACCGGCCTCTGATCCGCCGGAAGGTGCTGGTCGCGCTCCCGTCGGCGCCGAAACCGAATGAGTCAACGCCGCATTCTGTGACGCGACTTGGGAACCCCACCCGATTCCTCGCCCGTCTATTCGATGGGGTCGGGTCCGCTGTGATGACATTCACGCCCACCTCAGCCGAAAGTGACGGAACGTAATGAGTGCCCTACAACATCGGCACGTACTGTTACGTGTGCCCCGACAGTCGACGAAGGAGACTCATGCGACCGTTCGTACTCAACTACGTACTTCCGGCCGAGAGTCCAGCGGTCATCGTGTCCTACACGTACGACTCCGCTCTCCAGCTGAATGTGCTGCCGGACGGGCGGCCTGCCATCGACGACCGCGAGCTGATCCTGGCCGCCGGTACGACGACGTCCACCGCCGGTTCCAAGACGCACTTCGACGACTGACGGCCCGGCGTACTGATGACTGTGCTGATCCTGACGTCCCGGGAGGACGTCACGGCGGACATGGTGGTCGCCAAGCTGCACGACCGCGGTGTCCCCCTGGTGCGCCTCGATCCCGCCGACCTTCCCGGTGAAGCCGCGCTGTCGGCCGAGTACGTCCGCGGTGACTTCTACGGCCATCTGTCGACGGACGGGCGCCTGGTGAGCATGGGAGCCCTGCGCTCCATATGGGTGCGCAGACCCGGCGATCCGGCGGCGCACGCTCCCGAGCCCTCGGAGTGGCTGACCGCCGAGACCGAGCAGGCCCTGTACGGAATGCTGTACTCCGCCACCGTGCGCTGGATGAACCACCCCTGCGTCTCCGCGCAGGCCCGCTGCAAGCCGTGGCAGTTGGGTCTGGCGCACCGCAGTGGTTTCGCCGTACCGCCCACGGTCATCACCACATTCCCGCGCGTGGCCCGTCAGTTCGCGGCGCAGTACCGGGACATCGTGGTGAAGGCCGCCTCGGGCCCGCCGTCCGGCGATCCGCCGGTCGCTCTGCCCACCACCCGGATCGGCCCCGACACCGACTTCGCCGGAGTGGCGGCCGCACCCACGCTTCTTCAGCAGTACATCCCCAAGCAGGCCGACATCCGGCTGACCGCGGTCGGCGGGCGGTTGTTCGCCGCCCGGAAGACGTCCGCGTCCGGGCAGGTGGACGGGCGCTACGGCGATTCCGGCCACCCCTGGGCGGCTGCGGACGTCCCGGAGCGCATCGCCCGGGCCGTTCGGGACTACGTGAGCCTCGCCGGACTCGCCTACGCCGCTTTCGACTTCGCCGAGGACGAGGAGGGCGTCTGGTGGTTCCTGGAGTGCAACCAGGGAGGCCAGTTCGGCTTCATCGAACTGGAGACCGGTCAGCCCATCGCGGAAGCGGTCGCTTCCTGGCTGGCCCCGCCGGCGCGGGAGCAGACGTGAGGCGGGGCCGGAGCGTCGGCTCAGCGCCGGCCGACGGGGGCCAGGAACCGTTCGATGCGCGTCCGCAGGCCCGCCGGGTCCAGGCCGTGTGCCGTCAGATGCTCCTCGATCTGTCCGTACCGCCGCAGCTCCTGCCTGGCCACTCCCAGGCCGAGCACCCGGTGCGGGAGATCGGCGAGGGCGTCGTTCGCGGCGGCCGTCGAGGTGCCCGCGAGATACGGCTCGACGATCACCACGTCGGCCGCTCCGCCGCCGGCCGCGCGGCGCACCGTCGCCGCGTCGAAGGGGCGTACGGTCGTCGCGTAGAGCACGGTCACGTCGAGGCCCTCGGTCGCTGCCAGGACGTTGTCCAGCATGGGGCCGACGGCGATCACGGTCCCGCCGCGGCCTTCCCGTACGGTCAGGAAACGGGAGCCGTCGACCGTCCGCGCGCGCTCGTTGGACTGCAGGGACAGGCGGACGTACACCCGGTCGTCCCCCGCGGCAGCGGCATGCCGCAGCAGTGTCTCCGCCTCGTCCGGATGCCCGGGCACATGGACGGTCCAGCCGTCGAGGGTGTCGAGCAGCGCCACATCGCCCGGTGACATATGGGTGAAACCGCCCGCGGGCCAGTCGTACGAGGCCCCTGCGCTCACCAGGACCCCGCCCACGCCTTGGTGCCCGAAGTCCAGTTTGACCTGCTCGAACGGCCGCTCCACCAGGAAGCTGGCGAAGGTGTGCACGATCGGCCGCAGACCGGTCAGCGCCAGCCCTCCGCCGACCCCGATCATCAGCTGCTCCCGGATGCCGACGTTGATCACCCGGTCCGGGTGCTTGCGCTCGGCCTGCTGAAAGCCGTCCCTGCTGATCTCGGCCAGGACCAGGGCGAGCCGCGGGTCCTCGTCCAGCAGGCGCGTCGTGGTCGAGATGAAGCGGTCGCGCATCGTATCCATGATCAATATCCCCCTCTTGCGATGGTTGGCTGTTCTCGTCAGGCGTTCTTGGGCTCGACCCGGGCCACGACGGCCCGCGGCCGGCCCGGGTGCGGTGCGGTGAAGGCCGTGTACAGCGCCTCGTGGTCCCGGCCGTTCACGGTCTCGGCCGACCAGCCCGCGGCCTCGAAGCGCGAGGCGATGCCGCCGGGCCAGCCGTAGGACGCGGACGCGTTGTCGATCACCAGCGTGTGCAGTTGCCCGAGCCCCGCGGGCCCGGCGTATGCGAGGGCCTCGTGATTGCTGCCCTCGTCCAGCTCGGCGTCCCCGATCAGTACCCACACCCGCGGATCGGTGAGCCCCTGCGCCCGCAGCCCCAGCACGGTCCCGACGGCCAGCGGCAGCCCGTGGCCGAGCGACCCGCTGCCGATCTCGGCGCCGGGCACGAGCAACCGGTCGGGGTGGTGCCCGAGCGGCGAGTCGTACGAGCCGAAGCCGGTCAGCAGCTCCTCGTCGAAGAATCCCTTCGCCGCGAGGATGGCGTAGTACGCCATCGGCCCGTGCCCCTTCGAGAGCAGAAACCGGTCCCGGCCGGGCGTGCCGGCCGTCCCCGGCGTCACCTGGAGCACCCGGTCGTAGAGCACCCACAGGGCATCGAGCGTCGAGGTCACGGCGGGCCCGTGCTTCTCGTCGCCCGTCATCAGGCCCATGAGGCGGTGCAGATCCTGGTACCGGTGGTCGCGTGCGGAACCCCGCACATCGGTGAGCGCTGTGTTCGTCATGACACCCACCGTGCAACTTCAACCGCACTTGAGGTCAACAGGCAATCGGTTCGTGACCACCGGGCGAAGTGCGGTATGGTTCTCGTGCGCGTTCGGCCGAGGGAAACCCCAGGTCAGACGGGCATCGGGACGTGGCGCAGCTTGGTAGCGCACTTGACTGGGGGTCAAGGGGTCGCAGGTTCAAATCCTGTCGTCCCGACTCGAAAGAGTCGCAGATCAGAGGTCGTTTCGGAGCAATCCGGAGCGGCCTCTTGATCGTTCTGGGGACCAGTCGGGGACCAGTGCACTTGACTGGGCCGAAGCGCGTCATGACCCGGTCAAGGAGCGTTTCAAGCGGTGGAGACGTGGTCACAGCGTGTCGTAGGGGCCCGCTCGTCCGGGTGACGGGCACCTGACGGTCGACGAGCGCCTCCTCCTCGGGGACCGATCCGGCCGGGGTTGCGTATGCGTACGGCGTGCTGCCAAACCGAGAAAAACGCTTGGACTGCGCGGGTGCCGTCGCGGGACACTGCGATTGCCGGCCTACCGGTACCCCGCGTCGTCGTCGCCTCGAGCCGCGCCGGGGTTCCGGCATCGTGCCCGGCCCGTCGCAGGATGATCTGAGCGAGGGCACTCACTCGAACCGAACCTCCGCACGACCATTGAGGTAACGGCATCTCCTCGGAGAAACACGTGGCGAGCTGCCACACGAGAGCACAGGGTTGGGATGGGATCGACTGAATCGCCCGAAGGTTTACCGAACAGGGGCTCGGTGCTCCTCGCACTTCGTTACTACGGAAGGGAGTTGGCCCGGCTCCGGTGGTTGACGGCGCCGGCCATGCTGCTTCCGGCACTGGGCAACATCGGCATCTACTACATCGCGCCTCTGGTCGTCGCGAAGCTCGTCGGCCGGATCGCCGGGGACGCTCGTACCGGCATCGACTCGATGCTGCCCTATGTCCTCGGCTTCGCCGGCGTCCTGCTGCTCGCGGAGACGCTGTGGCGCATCGGACTGCACTGCCTGAACCGCCTTGACGCCCGCGGCATCGAGCACCTCTACGTGATCGGCATGGATGAGCTGTTCGCCAAGGACGCGGCGTTCTTCCACGACAACTTCGCGGGCTCGCTGACCAAGCGGGTCCTGAGCTTCGCCTCCCGCTTCGAGGAGTTCGTCGACACGCTGACGTTCTCGGTCATGGGCAGCTTCGTTCCGCTGATCTTCGCGTCGGTGGTGCTGTGGCAGTACGAACCGCTGCTTGTGGTTGGGCTCTTGGCGCTGATCACACTGACGGCGCTGTGCCTGACGCCACTGATCCGTCGCCGCCAGGCACTCGTAGCCCAGCGCGAGGCGGCGATCGCCCGGGTGTCGGGCCACGTCGCCGACAGCCTCATGAACATGGACACGGTCCGGGCGTTCGCCGCCGAGGAACGCGAAACGGCCGAGCACCAGTCCCGCGTCGCGGAGTCGCGGCGGCTCATGCTGCGTTCGTGGGACTACGGCAACCTGCGCATCGACACGCTGGTTGCGCCGATCTCCGTGCTGACCAATGTGCTGGGCCTGCTGCTCGCGGTTGCGCTCGGCAGGGGAGAGCACGGCGTGGAGGCGGTCGTCGTCGCGTTCACCTACTACGCCAACGCAACGCGGATCATGTTCGAGTTCAACCAGATCTACCGCCGCCTGGAGCGCTCGATGACGGAGGCCGCGCAGTTCACCGAACTGCTGCTGGAACCGCCGACCGTGCTCGATCCGGCGTCGCCGGAGCCGCTGCGGTCCCAAGCCGCCGACGTGCGTTTCGAGCGGGTGACCTTCGCCCATGCGGGAGCGGAGCCGCTGTTCGAGCGCCTCGACCTGGCCGTGCCCAGCGGGGCGAAGATCGGTCTCGTCGGCCGGTCCGGCGGTGGCAAAACCACGCTCACCCGGCTGCTGCTGCGGATGACGGACGTAGACGCCGGCCGGATTCTGATCGGGGGCCAGGACATCAGCAGGCTGCGTCAGGCCGACCTGCGCAGCCTGCTCGCCTACGTGCCACAGGACCCGGCGATGTTCCACCGTACGCTGCGGGACAACATCGCGTTCGCCCGGCCGGACGCCACCGACGCCGAGATCCGTCGCGCGGCCGAGGCGGCGCACGTCACGGAGTTCGCCGATGGGCTTCCGGACGGGTTCGACACGATGGTGGGCGAGCGCGGTGTCAAGTTGTCCGGCGGACAGCGCCAGCGGGTCGCCCTCGCCAGGGCGATCCTGCGCGACGCGCCGATCCTGCTGCTCGACGAGGCGACCAGCGCCCTGGACTCCGAGAGCGAGATCCTCGTCCAGGAGGCGCTGTGGCGGCTCATGGACGGCCGGACGGCGCTCGTGGTGGCGCACCGACTGAGCACGGTCGCGAACATGGACCAGCTCGTCGTCCTCGACCGCGGACGGATCGTCGAGCAGGGCACGCACCAGGAGTTGCTCGCCTCGGACGGCGCCTACGCGAAGCTGTGGCAGCACCAGTCGGGCGGCTTCCTCGACGACACCCCCGCGCGATCCGACCTGAACTGAACGCGAGCCTGGCGGGGCCGTCGTTCTCTTCGTCGCCCGGTGGCCGTTCCGCTCGGCCCGGCGACGTACTGATCGTCGCCTCTGCCGAGGAATCATGCCGTCATGCGCGGGGCTTCGCGCGGACGTGCATGCGCTCACCCTGCCTTCCGAAGAGGCTGAGGATCTCGACGGGCCGCCCGTCCGCGCTGCTGAACCAGTGGGGCAGCCGGGTGTCGAACTCGGCGGCCTCGCCGGGGCCGAGGATCAGATCGTGCTCGGCGAGGACGAGCCGCAGCCGGCCGTCCAGCACATACAGCCACTCGTAGCCCTCGTGCGTACGGAGATCCGGCTCGGCACCCCGGTCAGAGATGATCATCTTGTACGCCTGGAGGGGGCCCGGGCTCCGGGTCAGGGGTACGAAGGTGCCGCCGCTCGGCAGGGCGCCGGGTGTCAGCCGTACCCGGGGATCTCCTACTTCCGGGGCGCCGACCAGGTCGTCCAGGGGCACGTGGTACGCACCGGCGAGCGGCAGCAGCAGTTCCAGGCTGGGGCGGCGCTGTCCGGACTCCAGCCGGGAAAGGGTGCTCTTGGAGATGCCGGTCGCCTCGGAGAGCGCGGCCAGGGTGAGGCCGCGCTTGGCGCGCAGCCCCCTGAGCCGGGGGCCGACCTCGTCGAGGACCGCTTGGTAGGGCGGTGGTTTGTCCATGCTGGCATTCCACCCCGCTGTCCCGGAATCGGCAACAAGAATTGCCATACGCGCCCGGTGGGTGCACGCTCCGCGGCATGAGCGCACACAACGATTCCGGACACGGACACGGACACGGACGCCACCCGAACCGGGATCGACCGGGAGGTCATGTTGAAGCCATCAGCGCAGGACAAGCTGAGGTAGCAGCCGGAAGTGCGCAGCGGACGCCTTCGGTTCGGTGGGCACTCGCCGGCCTTTCGCTGTCCATGTTGCTGTCGTCGCTCGGCACCAGCATCGCCAATGTCGGCTTGCCGACGTTGGCGCAGGCGTTCACCGCCTCCTTCCAGCAAGTCCAGTGGATCGTCCTCGCCTATCTCCTCGCCATCACCACAGCGATCGTCAGCGTCGGACGGCTCGGTGACATCATCGGCCGCCGGCGGCTGCTCCTGGCCGGAATCTTCCTGTTCACGGCGGCTTCGGTCCTGTGCGGCGTCGCGCCCACGCTCTGGCTGCTGGTTGCCGCCCGGGCGGCGCAGGGTCTCGGAGCGGCCATCATGATGGCCCTCACCATGGCGTTTGTCGGTGAGACGGTTCCGAAGGCAAAGACCGGTAGCGCCATGGGGCTGCTCGGGACGATGTCCGCCATCGGCACCGCTCTCGGTCCATCGCTGGGCGGCGCTCTGATCTCCGGACTCGGTTGGCGGGCAATCTTCCTCGTCAACGCACCGCTGGGAGTCCTGACTTTCCTGCTCGCGCACCGCTACCTGCCCGTCGACCGGCGGGAGCCCGGAACTGACCGGGCCGGCTTCGACCATGTGGGCACGCTGCTGCTTGCTCTGACGCTCGCGGCCTATGCACTGGCCATGACACTCGGGCGCGGCGCTTTCGGTTCGCTCAACGTGGCTCTGCTGCTGGCTGCCGCCTTCGGACTCGGCCTCTTCGTGCGCGCCGAGGCGAAAGCGGTGTCACCCTTGATCAGACCGGCCATGCTCCGGGAACCAGGGCTGAGCGCGAGCCTCGCCACGAGCGCGCTCGTCTCGACGGTGATGATGGCCACGCTGGTGGTCGGGCCGTTCTATCTCTCTCGTGCGCTGGGTCTCGACGAGGCTCTTGCCGGACTCGTCATGTCGGTCGGTCCGCTCGTCGCTGCGCTGACCGGAGTGCCGGCCGGTCGCATCGCGGACCGTTTCGGCGTGCAACGTATGACCGTCATCGGGCTCATCGGGACAGCCGCCGGTTCCTTCATTCTGTCCATGACACCGGCGACGCTCGGTATCGCGGGCTATCTCGCCCCCATCGTGGTCATCACCGCCGGCTATGCGGTGTTCCAGACGGCCAACAACACCGCCGTCATGACAGATGTCCGCCCGGATCGGCGGGGCGTCATTTCCGGCATGCTCAACCTGTCGCGCAATCTCGGGCTCATCACCGGTGCATCCGTCATGGGTGCGGTGTTCGCGCTCGCGTCGGCGACGACCGACATCACAACGGCGCGTCCCGAGGCCGTTGCCACCGGTATGCGGATCACCTTCGCGGTCGCGGCGATTCTGATCGTCGTCGCGCTCGCCATCGCGGTGGGAAGCCGTGCTCTCTCGCGACGCATTTCGAGGGGACGAGTGTAGCCGCGGAGCAGTGCCCCCGCCCTTCGATGTGCGATCAGCATCTGCGTGGCCGAGATTGGTAGTAACCGATCGCCCGCTCGGGCCCCACCGGCACGTCGGCGTCCGGAGCGGGCAGGGGCGGTCTGGAGCAGTCGGGAGCAGCCAGGAGCAGCCAGAATCAGAAGGACGTGACACGCAGATGGAGCACGCTCCGGTGACCGGTACCGATGCGCCACCGCTCGTTGTGCTCCTCATCGGCGTGTCGGGATCCGGAAAGTCCACCGTGGGACGCATGCTCGCAGACCGCGTCGGCTGGGCGTTCCAGGAGGCGGACGACCTCCATTCCCCGGAGAACCGGGCCAAGATGGCGTCCGGCGTACCCCTGACCGACGCGGACCGGCGGCCGTGGCTCCACGCCGTCGCGGCCCGGCTGGACGGGGACATCGCCGCGCGCCGTCCGGCGGTGGTGACGTGCTCCGCTCTCAAACGGGCCTACCGGGACGAGCTGCTCGTCGGCCGGCCCCGCGTGCGCACGGTGTACCTGAAGGGTTCCCGGGAGCTCGTACACTCCCGCATGGCCGCTCGGCACGGGCACTTCTTCCCCGCCGAACTGCTGGACAGCCAGTTCGGCGACCTCGAGGAGCCCACCCCCGACGAACCCGTGTGGGTGGTGGGCGTGGACCGGCCCGTGGAGGCCGTCGTCGCAGCCGTCGTTGATCGGCTGAGCGAGGTCGCCGCGTTCGCGACCGGCGCGCAGTGGGAGCTGTGCCACGGAGAGCACACCGCAGGCATCGCCGAACTGGGAAGCGCACTCCGGCACTACGAGGTGGGCGGCCGGCTCGTGCTGGACGGCTTCGACGCCGACGCTCCGATCACCGGCGGCCGCGGCCAGCTTCTCGTGCCGTGGCCCAACAGGGTGGGAGGCGGCCGCTACACCTGGAACGGCCAGGAACTGCAACTTCCGCTGAACGAGCCGACGAAGAACAACGCCATCCACGGGCTGCTCCGCTGGTCCGCGTGGCAGCTGCTGGAGCGCGCGGACGACCTGGTGCGGACGGGTATCACCCTCTTCCCCCAGCCCGGCTACCCCTTCCACCTGGATGTCTCCGCCGAGTACCGACTGGGGCCCGAGGGACTGGCCGTCACCGTCTCCGCGACGAACCTCGGAGAGACCGTCGCACCGTACGGAGCGGGCCAGCACCCCTATCTCACCGTGGGCACCGACCTCGTGGACGAAGCGGTGCTCGCCGTGCCCGCACGGCACTGGCTGCCCACCGACGAGCAGGGCCTGCCGATGGGCAGCGAACCGGTCAAGGGCACGGCGTACGACTTCCGCAGCCCGCGGCGAATCGGCGCGCAGGCTCTGGACACGGCCTTCGCCGGACTCGACCGGGACTCCTCCGACCGCGTCGTCGTCCGCCTCGCTCATCCCTCCGGACACCACGGCGTCGACGTGTGGCTCGGCGAAGGCGCCGAATACGTGCAGGTCTACACCGGCGACACGCTTCCCGCGGCCGAACGGCGCCGCAGCGTCGCCGTCGAGGCCATGTCCTGCCCGCCGGACGCCTTCCGCAGCGGCACATCCGTCGCCGCGCTTGCCCCGGGCGCCCGGCATGTACTGCGTTGGGGGCTGACGCCCTGGGGGCCCACGACATGAGCCCGCCTGCGGGGCGGGGGACCATGACCCGACCGGACCGGGCCCCGGGCGAAGCGCTGCGACGGATCGAGCCCCGCCCGCCCTTCGCCGGCCCCGGACTCGCCCGGCTCCACGGGCGCCCCGGGGATTCGGTCAGTCCCGTCGCGCCACCAGCCGGTACGCGTTGCACAGCCCCAGCCGGTGTGCGAACGGGGCGAGCGCGTGGTCCAGGAACGCCGCCAGGAGGAGGGCCGGGACGCCCGCGAGGAGGACGGACGTGCGCAGGGCGCGGCGGGGGGTCCCGGGGCGGCTGGGGAGCCAGGGGAGGTCGTCGCGGGGGGCGGCGTTGTCGAGGGCCAGCCAGGTGGCGGCCAGCAGGTCGACCGGTTCGTGGGCCTGGGCGTGCTGTTGGGCGAGGACCGTGAAGCCGAGCCCGGACAGCGCACGGCGCAGATTGCGGACGGGGACGAGATGCAGATGCTGCGGCTGGAGCCAGGGCAGCCACCAGCGGCCGAGGAGCCGGGCGTAGTGGCTGTCCGGGTCCGGTACCTCGACGACCAGGTGCCCGCCGGGGCGAAGCGTCGTGCGGGCCGCTTCCAGTTCCCGCACCGGATCGGTGCTGTGCTCCAGGTAGTGGAACATGCTCACCACGTCGTACGACCCGGTGATCCGTGGCGCCAGTTCGGTGAAACTGCCCCGGTGGCCGCGCTCCACCCGCCCGGCGCGCTCCGCCAGTTCGGCGCCGTCGGACTGGTCGAGCCCGTCGAAGACCACATCCGGGAAGGCCGTCCGCGCCACCTCGCAGAAATGCCCGTGCCCCGTGCCGACGTCGAGCCACCGCTTGGCGTCGTCCAGATACGGCACGACGGACTCGGCACGGCGCCGGTAGGACTTGGTGCGCCCGCTGAACATGCCGCCGAGTTGCTGCTCGCCCAGCCCGTCGTAGAAGTCGCGGTAGTAGAAGGCGAGCCCGCGGCCGCTCAGACGGGGATTCTGGAAGAGGTGCCGGCAGTCGTGGCACCGGTCGATCCGGAATGCTCCCGGCTTGTGCTGGAGCAGGTCCGGGGTGTGGAGACGACCGCCGATCCGGGCCGAGCCGCACCACGGGCAGGTGTGCCGCATCGGCTCGAAGAACGCCTGCGGGCCGTCGGCCAGTTCGGCCGCGTACCCGGGGCGCAGCGCGGCCACCGTCTCGTGACGCGGTTGCTGCGGGCGGGGCTTCATACGTCGTCCTCCTCACGAGCCAGGCGTTCCAGATGGGTCGCGGCCGCGGCGGCTCCGCCCGCCGCGCGGAATCCGGCCCCGATCGCACGGGCCGCGGCCCGGTAACCCGGTGCGCACAGAACGGCGTCGACGGCCGCGCCGATCCGGGGTGCGGTGGCGCGCCCGAAGCGGACCCGGACGCCCGCGCCCCGGTCGGCCACCTGCGCGGCGATGACCGGCTGGTCGTCGCGGATGGGTGCGACGACCAGGGGGACGCCGTGCCACAGTGCCTCGCAGACCGTGTTGTGACCGGCATGGCAGACGACCGCGTCGGCGTGCTCCAGCAGGGCGAGCTGCGGAACGGTGGGAACGGCCAGCAGATCCGTGTCGCTCGTGCCTCCGCCGTGGGCGCCGAGGACCCCCGCGGGGTCGACGACGACGGCCTGCAGCCGGGAGGCGCGTGCCCGCAGCGCCTCGGCGCACTCGGTGAGGAAACGCCCGCCGGCGTCGGTGTTCGCCGTGCCGAGAGTGACCAGCACCGTCGCCCGCCCGGGGTCGAGCCAGTCCCAGGGGAAGCCGGCGGGGGAGGGGCGGGCGGTGAGCGAGGGGCCGACCCAGCGGATGCGGTCACCTCCTCGGGCAGGCCGGCCGGCCAGCTCCTCGGTGGTGAACGCCAGCACCAGATGCGGCGAGAACCGTGGATCGGCGGTGCCGCCCGGATCACCGACCCGGCGTCGCAGATCCCGCAGCAGAGCGTCGTTCCAGGCCGCGACCTTGGGCATGGACGCCAGCACGTCGGTGAATTCGGCGGACGTGGTCGCCGACGTCGCCCACGGCACCCCGAGCCGCTCCGCCACGAGCCCTCCCGCCAGCGCCTGCTGGTCGGCGACCACCGCATCGGGGCGGAAGGCGGCCACCGCGTCCCGTACGCCCTCGGCCATCGCCTCGGCGAGCGGGACCAGGAACCGCTCCCACAGGAAGCGCAGCGCTTCGGGGCCCCGGATGTCCGGCGGCCTGACGGCGTCGGCACCACGCGCTCCGTAGGTCCTGTGCACCCCGGCAGCGATGTCCGGCCCGTCCGCCCCGGTGGCCATGTCCGCCGCGTCCCCCCAGGACGCCGGGCACGGGAAGACCCGAGCCCCGCTCCCGGCGAGTCGGCGTACCAACTCGGGCACACCGGCCCACGCCACCCGGTGGCCCCGGGAGTCCAGTTCGGCGGCCACTCCGACCAGGGGGTTGATGTGCCCGACGAGCGGTGGGACGACGAACAAGTAGGAGCTCACGGGGTGTTCACCTCCACGGATCTTCCGGATCTCTCCGGTCTCTCCGGTCTCCCGGGTGTCTCCGGTCTCCCGGATCTCCCGGATCTCGCGGATGTCTCCGGTCTCGCGGATGTCTCGGCCCTCACCGGTCCGGCCGGCACGGCGGTCTCGTGGCGGCTGCGCAGGATCCAGTCGAGAACGATGTCGCGTACCCGGCCCGGCGCCTCCACCAGCACCGAGTGCTCGTGCCCCGGCAGCAGCACGGTCCGGCACCGCGGCAGCAGCGCCCTGAGACGCGGCGCCTGCTCCGCGAGGTCGGAGTCGCCGCCGTAGAGCGCCAGCACGGGACACTGCAGCGAGCGGATCGCGTCATCGGTCAGGACCTCGCAGGCGGGGATGTCACGGGCGATGGCGGTCTCCCGCACGAGCCTGCCCGCCGCCTTCGCCAGCCGCGCCGTGTGCCGGCCGCGGTGGGTGGCGACCCAGTCGAGGGCGTGCGTCTCGTTCGCCGTCATCTCGTGCCGGACGCGGTCCAGCAACCCGGCCAGCTTGTGCGCCCAGGCAGCGGTGGCCGGTTCGGACTCGATCACCGAGATGCTCGCCACCCGGCCGGGTCTGCGGACGGCGTAACCGAAGGCGACCGTCCCGCCGAAGGAGTTGCCGACCAGATGGACGGGCCCGGGGATCTCCAGCCGGTCGAGCAGCGCGTCGAGGTCGCCGACGAAGGCGTCGAGGGTGTAGCCGGAGGCCGGCCGTTCGCTCCGGCCGTGTCCCCGCTGGTCGTACATCACGACATCGAGCCCTGCCGCGGCGAAGGCGGGCGCGATGGTGAAGTAGTAGCTGGCCAGACTGTCGGTCAGCAGCCCGTGCAGCAGGACGGCGGTGGCCGCCGCGGGCCGCCCGTCGCGCGGACCGAGCCGCTGGACGTGCAGCCGGATGCCACCCGTGTCGACGATCGCCATGACTCAGACCGGTCCCGCCGACGGCTGCCCGGCTCGCGGTTGCGGGCCGCTCCCGAGGCAGTGGGCCACATGCTCGACCAGTCGGCCGACGGTGAGTTCGATGATCTCGTCGAGCTCCATCGAGGCCACGAACTCGGCGAAGTTGACCGTCCGCCCGTACCGTTCCTCGAGTCGCCCGGCCAGGGTGACCAGATCGATGCTCTCGAACTCCAGGTCCCGGCTGAAGCTGGTTTCCATGCCGACCTCGGTGTCGTCGAGTCCGTAGTCCTCGAGCACCAGCTCGATCATGACGGTGATGTCGCCGAGTATCGCGTCCTGGTCCGCCCGTAACGGGCCCGCCGGCTGAGTGGTGGTCACTTTCCGTCCTCCTCGTCAGATTCGTCTCCCGGCCCCGCGGTCCAGGCCACGACGTACTCGCGCGTCGGCAGTCCGCGGGGATTGGCCACCCGCTCGCAGCGCACCCGGTGGCTGCGGACCAGGGCCCCCGAGGCGGTACGCACCTCGACCGTCAGCCGGTCCTGTGCCGCTTCCACGACGGCGAAGTCCTTCGGACGGCCGCCGAATCCGGTGCCTTCGGCCTTGGCCGCGGCCTCCTTGGCCGCCCAGAAGCGGGTGAACCACAGTGCCCCCGACTCGCCGGTGGCGCCGCGGCAGGACGCCAGCAGGCCGCGTTCGCCGGGGCCGAGGGCGCTCTCCACGGTGGCGACGGCCGGCTCCGAGATCTCCTCGATGTCGATTCCGGGGCCCGGTCGTCCGCTGCCCTCCGGGCCGGGCGGCCGGGTCCGTACGATCGCCACGGCCGCCTCGGCGCGGTGGGCCAGCGACACCGCGAGCGGCGGGAGGGTCCGGCCGTGCACACCGGTGACGTACGGGCGGCCGTGTTCGTCGTTGCCCACCCTCAGTTCCGCCGGAAAGACCGGCCCCTCGCCCCGCCTCCAGAGCCACTGGCGGACGGCGTCCTTCGCCGCGATCCGGCCCAGGAGCCACTGCCGGCGGCCGCGCGGCGCGAGCCGTTCGTACGCGGCGCGTTCGGCGCCGCCCAGCATGTTGCGCATGATGAGGTCGCGTGAGGCGAGGTCGGGCCAGCGCTCATGGACCAGCGACCAGCCGCCGGGCCGGGCGGCGGACAGGGTGTTGCGTTCGGGAAACCGCTCGACCGGCCGTGTCTGCGGATCGTTGTCGAAGCGGCGGTCCTGCCAGCCCGTCAGCTGAGCCCACACTCCGCCTCCGGACGTCAGCCAGGCGTCGGCTTCGAGCAGGGTGTCGCTCAGGGACGAGATACGGATCAGACACTCCAGCGGTGTGCCGGGCCGCGGCGGCGGACCGAAGAACCGCATGTGCCGCATCCGAACCGGGAACACCACCGTCCGCTCCGTGCACGTCGCCATGATCCAGTAGCCGAGGACCTGGCCGACGTTGTCCAGCAGTGCGCCGGGCGCGGGCGGTGTCGTGAGGACCGCGCGGACATGGGAGTCGCCGATGCCCGTCAGTGAGGTGACGCCCTGGTACGCCGCTCCATGGAACATCCAGCGCTCGTCGTACAACTGGGCCGCCGTATGGCGGGGAATCCGCTCCGCCGGGAACGCCTCAGGGGCGGGGGCGCGGGGCGGTGCCGGGTACCGGTCGGCGAGTTCGACGACCGCGCGGGCCTCGGGGCCGAACGAGACGGCGACGCGACCAGGCCCGTCGGGGACCGCGGTGACCGTGACCTCCACCGGCTCGGCGGCGGTCAGCCACCGGTCGAAGCGCGCGTCGTGCACCGCGACCGCCCGCATGCCGGGCGCGTGCCGCTCGGCCTCCTCCATGAGGTGGTGGACGATCGTGGTGGCCGGGACGACCGGCCATCGGTCCGCGACATCGGGCCAGCCCCGCCGCTGCCGGAAGAAGCAGTGGTCCAGCAGGTACGGCATGGTGTCCAGGCCGATCCGGACAGTGGAGCGCCAGGGGGCGGCAGCGGGGCCGGGAGCCGGTGGGGCCGGTGCGGGGGCCGTGTTCCGTGGCGGCGCGGACGGCGGGAGCGCCCTCGTGTGCCGGCGGCGGGGCAGGACCGGCCGGTCCGCCGCGGCGATCAGCTCCGCGGCGGTCGTGGCGGTGTCCCGCATCAGCGCGGTCAGCTCAGCCATGACCGGGAAACGGTCCGGCGGTGCGTCAGGACCCGTCCGGCCCCCGGCGGCGGGTCCGGGGACCGGAGCGGGAGCGGAGGCGGGTACGGAAGACGTGAGGGAAGCGCCGGAACGGAGCGTGGCCGCTGGACGCAACTCGGCGAGGACGCCCGGGTCGAGCGAGATCAGCGCACCGCTCAGATCGAGTCGCACCGGCGGCCGCGCAACGGTGTTCCCAGGGGACCGCGTTCCTGTTCCTGTTCCTGTTCCTGTTCCCGTACCCGTACCCGCCGTCGGACGGTCGAGCCGGTCGGGCGCCACCGTCGCGCCCTCGGTCCACAACGCCACCGCCACTCTCCGCAACTGCGCCAGGCCGGCGCGGTGCGGTGAGTTGGCCGCCACCACCAGATGGTCGCGGCCCGCGAGCGTGTCCCCGATCAACGAGCCGAGCTGACCGGTGCCCACCTGCACGAACGCGCGGAAACCGGCCTCGTACAGCGCCCGGGTCAACTGCCGGAAGCGCACCGGCTCCAGCAGGTGGCGGACGAACAGCGCCCGTACCGCGGCCTCCTCGGCGGGGAAGGGCGACGCCGTGGTCCCCGACCAGACCGGCACGGTGGGCGGATGCAACGCGAACCGTTCGGCCGCCGCCTTGAACGGCCCCAGGTGGGGCTCCAGCATCGGCGTGTGGAAGCCCGACCGGAACGGCAGCACCCGGCAGAGCACACCCTGGGCCCGGAAAGCACGCACGAACGCCTCGACCGCGTCCGGTGGCCCGCACACCATCGACTGGTTGGGCGCATTGTCGTGGGAGAGCGTCACCGACCGGTCGGCGGCGGTCGCCAGAGCGGCCAGGACCCGTTCCGCGGACGCCCCCACGGCCGCGAAGGCCAGGTCCGGGACGCTCACCGCGTCCGGGTCGAGCGAGGCCATGAACTCGTCGACGGCCCGCTCCGCGTACAGCCCCGCCGCCGCCATGGCCGTCCACTCGCCGACACTGTGTCCCGCCACCGCGTCCGGTACGACGCCCATCCGGCGCAGCGCGGTGTCGAGGAGCCTGCCCACGGCGACGACTCCGAGTCCGTGTCTGGCGATGTCGCCGACCGCGACCGGTCCGTCGGCACCGAAGGAGGCCGCCCCGGCCAGTCCGAAGTGCTCCGCGATGTCGTCGACCTGCGGTACGAAGTCGCCTTCGAGACCGGGAAAGACGAAGGCGACACGCCCCGGCCGCGCGCCCCCGAGCAGTGGCTCGGGCGCGAACCAGACGTCGTTGCGTCCGCGCCAGGCACGGCCCTTCGCGATGACCCGACGGGCGAGCGCGAGCCGTTTGGCGGTCGGGCCGACGAGCCCGAGGCGGCTGCGGCCCACGGGGCGCGATTCCGCGCCGGGACCGGCTGCGGCGCGTACGGCCGGGTCGTCGGCGTCCAGCAGGCCGGCCAGCCGCTCCGGGGTGTCGGCGGAGAGCAGCAGCACCCGTTCCGGCTCGGTCACCGAGGCGGCCGGGGCCGCCGGAGCCCGGGTCGTGCCGGTGAGCGCGGGTGTGGGTGTGGGTGTGCGTCTGGGCGTGGGTCTGGGCGTGGGCGTGGGTGGGGCGTATGCGGTGGCACCCGGCGCCTGTTCGAGGACCACATGGGCATTGATCCCGCCGAAACCGAAGGCGTTCACCGCGGCCCGGCGTACGGGGCGGCCGGGACCGGTCTCCCACGGCGCCGCCGTCGCGAGCGGGCGGAACCGGGTGCCCGCCAGAGCGGGATGCGGCTCCTCGCAGTGCAGCGTGGGCAACAGCGTCCCGTGGTGCACGGCGAGCGCGGCCTTGACCAGTCCCGCCACTCCGGCGGCGGGCATGGCATGGCCGATCATCGACTTCACCGAACCGATCACCGGCCGGTCTCCGCCGCGCAGGAAGGTGCCCTCGCCCGGGCCGAACACGTCCCTCAGCGTGGCGAGTTCCGCGGCGTCCCCGGCCGGAGTGGCCGTGCCGTGGGCCTCCAGCAGACCGACCGACCCCCGCTCGGCGGGGTCCAGCCCGGCGGCCCGCCACGCCTGTCGCACGGCACGGATCTGGCCGCCGGGGTCGGGGCTGACCAATCCCGCCGCGCGGCCGTCGCTGCTCACCGCCGTGCCCCGGATCACCGCGTAGACCCGGTCGTCGTCCCGTTCGGCGTCGGCGAGCCGCTTCAGGACCACCACACCGGTGCCCTCGCCGATCAGGATGCCGTCGGCCCCCCGGTGGAACGGACGGCTGCGCTCACTGGGGGAGAGGGCACGAAGCTGGGAGAACACGCTCCAGAGCGTGATGTCGTGGCAGTGGTGCACGCCCCCGGCCAGCATCAGGTCGCAGCGGCCGGCCGCGAGTTCACCGACGGCCTGGTCCACGGCGACCAGCGAGGACGCGCACGCGGCGTCCACGGTGTACGCGGGCCCGCGCAGATCGAGCCGGTTGGCCACCCGGGAGGCGGCGAGATTGGGGACGAGACCGATCGCCGACTCCGGCAGATCGGGCCCGAGCCGTTCCGTGAACGCCTGGCGCACCCGGGCGAGTTGCGCCGGACCCAGCTCGGGCATCAGCTCCCCGAGCGTGTGCACGAGCTGGCCCGCCGTGCGCACCCGCTGGTCCAGCCGGACCAGCCCGGGAGTCAGATAGCCGCCCCGGCCCAGCACCACACCGATCCGCTCACGGTCGGGCAGCCGGTGCTCGCCGCCCGCGTCGGCGAGTGCGGACGCCGCCACATGCAGAGCGATCAACTGGTCCGGTTCGGTCCCCGGCACCGAGCTGGGCATGATGCCGAACCGCGTCACCTCCACGTCCGCCAGCGCGTCCACGAAGCCGCCGCGCCGGCAGTAGACACGGTCAGGTGCGGGCGGCCCGGTCACCGGTCCGGGATCGTAGTACGCGGAGTCCCAGCGCGTGTCGGGTACGTCGCTGATCGCGTCGACACCGTGCACGAGGTTGTGCCAGTACGCGGCCAGGTCCGGTGCGCCGGGCAGCAGCACGGCCATGCCGACGATGGCGACCGGTGTGGACCGCTGCTCCCGGCCCCTGTCGGCGGCCGTACCCCCGCGCGTCATCTCACCACCCCGACGCGGTGTGGACGACGGCACGGGCCGAAGCATCCCCCCAGGCCAGCTCCCGGAGCAGGGCGAGCGGGCCCTCCTCCGGGTCGATCAGCGTGATCCCGCGGCGCGCGTACTCGCGGGCGAGTTCAGGACCGATCATTCCGGAGTGGACGCCGGCAGGCGCCCAGGGGCCCCAGTGGACGGTGAGCGCCCGGCGTCCGGTGCGCAGCCCCCAGCGTTCGCCGAGGGTTTCCAGGGCGTCGTTGGCGGCGGCGTAATCGGCCTGTCCACGGTTGCCGAGCACGGCCGAGACGCTGCCGAACAGCACCACGAACGAGGGGCCGTCGGGCAGTTCCTCCAGCGCGGTCAGCACGGATTCGGCACCGGAGACCTTGGTGCCGTACACGCGCCGGAAGGACTCCGCGGACTTCTGCTCGATCAGCCGGTCCTCGATGACACCCGCCGCATGGACCACACCGTCCAGCCGGCCGTGCTCGGCGTGGATCTCCTTGACCGCCTGAAGCACCGCGGCGGGCTCGCGGCAGTCGGCGCTGCGGTAGCACACGCGGCTGCCGGCGGCTTCGAGCGCGGCCATGGTGGCGGCGATCTCGCGCTGGGAGAGGATCAGTTCGGCGGCCCGGTCGATCTCGGCGGGGGAGCCGTACTGTCCGCGGGACGCGAGCAGCGTACGCAGGGCCGCCTTGTCCCCGGCCGCCGCTGTTGCCGGGTCCTCGGGCCCGCCGGGGGCCGGAGTTCTGCCCAGCAGTTCGATGCGGCAGCGGGAAGCCGTGGCGAGGGCGACGGCGAACGTCGCGGTGATGCCACGGGCGCCGCCGACCAGCAGCACGACGGAGTCCCGGTCGAGGCCGACGGCTGCTGCCTCGGCGGCTCCGTCACCGGCGGGGCCGGCCCCGGTGGTGCCCAGTGGACCGAGCGGTACCTCGGTCAGTTCCAGACCGGACCGCCCGCCTGCGCTGCGCAGGACGACCGGCACGTCGCCGGGCGCGATCAGTTCCGCGAGCAGTGCGTCGGCGACCAGGGCCGGGGTGCGGAGCCCTGCGGCCCCGTCCGTGTCCAGGTCGACCACAGAGGCCGCGATCTCCGGGTGCTCGCGGGCGATCGTGCGGAAGAGTCCGGGCAGCCCGGCCGTCCGCACGTCCGCCCGGCCGCCCTCGGCGTACCGGACGGCCAGCAGCCGCCCGGGGCGGCACTGCAGCGCGGCCTGGACGACCGGGAAGGCGGCGGGCAGCACCGGTGGTCCGGCCGTCGCCAGGGAGTCGAGGAGCAGTACGCCGTCCAGCGGCCCGTCCTCCGCCGTGAGCAGGTGCTCCGGGCCGAAGAAGACGGCGGTGGCGCCGTGCGTGCCGAGCCTTGCCGCGAGCGCCTCGGCCGCACCGGCCAGTTCGCCGTCGCCGTCGCCGAGCAGTGCGAATCGTCGCCCGGTGAGGGCTCCGGCGGGCGCATCGGACACGGGAGCGTCCGGCAGGGGCACAGGCCGGAGCAGGAAGCGTTTGGGCGCCGCGATCGGCACAGCCGGTGGCCCGGCGGTACCGACGGCTCCGGGGATCCCCGGGGTGGCCGGCCGGGGCAGCGTTTCGGAGGACGCAGGGGTGTTCGCCGTCGCCGGTGGCTCGTCGGCACCGGTCTGGGTGGCGGCCGGCTCGGGGAGCACGCCGGACGGCGGTGACGCGTCGCCACCGGTCTCGGCGGCGGCCGGCTCGGGGAGCATGCCGGACGGCGGTGACGCGGACGGCGGCCCCGCGGGCGGCGGTTCGGCGGTCGCGAGGGCCGCGAGCCGGCCGGCCAGCGCGGCCGCGGTCCTTGCCTTCGCCAGCTCCTCCGCCTCGGCGTCGTCCAGTACCGTCACGCCCGCGCCGGTGTTCGCTCCCAGTCTTCGGGCCAGCTCTCCGACGATCTCGGCCCGCTTGATGGAGTCGATGCTCAGATCCGCTTCCAGATCGAGACCGGGTTCGACCATGTCCGCCGGATAGCCCGTTCGTTCGCTGATGATCTCCACCACCATGCGCAGGACGTCCTGTTCGGACAGCGACTGCGTGGACAGCGACTGCGTGGACGGCGAGTGCGTGGACGGCGAGTGCGTGGATGGTGCCTGCGTGGACGGCGTCATGTCCGCGGATACCGAGGACCACGGTTCGGGCTCGGCCACGGATAACGAGTCTGCAGCCGGTAAGGCGGGCGCCCACGACCGCTCCGCCAGCGGCCCCGGCGCCGGCCGGCCGACGCCCTCCCCGGGCTGCCCGGGCTGCCCGGGCGCCTGACCGCCGAAGTAGGTGAGGAGGACATCGCGCTGCGCCGCCACCATCTCCCGGCTGGTACGCAGGAATTCGGCGATCAGCGCGTCCTGCCGGGCCACGGCCGCCCCGTCGGCGGCCCCCTCGGTGTGGTTCGTCGTCACAGTCGTCTCCACGACACGTCGGGCCGGTGCCAGCGCACCGGGCAGAAGATCGCCGGACGCGGTGCGGACCAGATGCCCGTCGACCGTCCAGCCGGGCTGCCGCTGCGCGGGGGCGCGGCTCGCGTCCACCACGTCGCGTCCCCGGAACATCCAGCCGGTACGTACCGGAAGTCCCGCGACCGCCAGTTGGGCGAGCGCCCCGAGCAGCCCGGGCAGGCCGCTGTCCGGCCGCGGCTCACAGGCGACGACGCGGTGCGGGCGGTCCCCGAGGATGTCGGCGACCAGACGGGTCAGCACCCGGCCGGGACCGGCTTCGACGAAGACCCGGGCCCCGGCCTCGTACATCGCCTCGATCTGGTCCGCGAACCGGACGGGGGCGCCGATCTGGGCGGCCAGTTCCGCACGGATCGCCTCGGGCCCGTCGTCGTACGCGAGCGCCGTGCGGTTCGACCACACCGGGAACTCCGTGGCCCTTACCGGACGTTCCGCGAGGGCTCGTGCGAACTGCTCGCCCGCTCCGGCCACGACCGGGCTGTGGAAGGCGCAGGCGACCGGCAGGCGTTTGGCGCCGTGGCCCGCCTCGCGCAGCAGGTGAACCGCCGCGTCCACGGCCGCCGAGGGACCGGAGATCACCGTCTGCCGTGGCGCGTTGTGGTTGGCGACCACGAGCCCGCGGACGGGGCCCGGGTCCGCGGTGCTCAGCGCTCGCTCGACATCCGCGGCTGACGCCCCCACCGCCGCCATGGCTCCCGGATCGTCCCCGGCGGCGGCGAGGATCGCGCAGGCCCGCTCCGCACTCAGCTCCAGCAGGGTCTCCGGGTCGATCGCACCGGCGGCGCACAGGGCCACCAGCTCTCCGTAGCTGTGGCCCGCCGCCATGTCCGGTACCACCCCGGCCCGGGTGAGCAGGGTGTGGGCGGCGAGATCCACGATCCCGAGAGCGGGCTGGGCGACCCTGGTGTCCGTGATGGCGGTACGCCGGCGCTCGCGCGCGCCGTCGTCGAAGGAGGCCGGCGGATACAGCGCCGCGGCGGTGTCGCCGCCGAGCGCCAGCAGATGATGCAGCTCCGGGAAGGCCGTGAAGACGTCCGCGAACATGCCGGGCCGCTGGCTTCCCTGGCCCGGGAAGAGAAAGGCGACCTTCCCCCGCGCCCCGGTACCCCGCGCCCCGTTCCCCGGATCCGCGGTGTTCGTACTGTCCGCGGTGTTCGTGCTGTCCGCGGCGTTCACGGTGTCCGCGACGTGGATGCCGGCTGCCGGATCGTGTTCACCGGCCAGGACCCGCCGCAACTGCGCGCACAGCCCGTCGGGATCGGCGGCGACGACGGCGGCCCGGACGGGACCGGTCCCCGTGTCGCTGCGGCGGGAGGCGGCCGCGGCCAGATCGCGCAGCCGCCACCGCCGGGCGCCGTTCACCTCGGCCGAGGCGAGGTCCAGCAGCTCCCGAACGGCCCGGTGCGCGGTCGCGGTGTCCGTCCCGCGGAAGATGAACAGCTCGGCCGGCCAGGCGTCCCGGCCATGGACCGGCGGCGCCGCGCCGCCGTGGCCGCTCAGCACCACATGGAAATTGGTGCCGCCGAAACCGAACGCGCTCAGCCCCGCGATCCGCCGCTCCGGCGGCGTCGCCCAGGGCAGGGCCTCACGGTGGAAGGCGAACGGGCTGCGCTCCTCCTGCCAGGCGGGGTTGGGCCGTTCCAGATGCAGGGTCGGCGGTCTGACCCCGGTGTGCAGGGCCATCGCGGTCTTGATCAGTCCGGCCAGTCCGGCCGCGCACTTGGTGTGCCCGATCTGCGACTTGACCGACCCCAGCACACAGCTGCCCGGGCGCGCTCCCGCCTCCTCGAACACCTCGGTGAGGACGGTCAGCTCGGTCCGGTCGCCGACGACGGTGCCGGTTCCGTGCGCCTCGACCAGACCGACCTCGGCCGGTGACGTACCGGCGTTGCGGTACGCCCGTGACAGCGCCGCCCGCTGGCCCTCGGGCCGGGGAGCCGTCAGACCGAGCGAGCGCCCGTCGCTCGAGCTGCCGACGCCCTTGACCACTCCGTAGATGCGGTCGCCGTCGCGCTCCGCGTCGGCCAGCCGCTTGAGGACCACGCAGGCCACCCCCTCGCCCAGGGCGATTCCGTCGGCCGAGCTGTCGAAGGCCCGGGAGCGACCGGTGGGGGAGAGGGCGTGCACCGACGTGAACAGCAGGTAGTCGTTGATGCCGTTGTGCAGATCCGCGCCCCCGCACAGGACGAGGTCGCTGGTGCCGGTGACGAGGTCCTTGCAGGCGACGTCCAGCGCCGCGAGCGAGGAGGCGCAGGCCGCGTCGACGGTGAAGTTGGGCCCGCCGAGATCGAGCCGGTTCGCGATCCGGCCGGAGATGACATTGGCGAGCATTCCGGGGAACGAGTCCTCGGTCAGCTGCGGAAGCTGCCGCTCCAGTCCCTCCGGCACCGTGCCGTAGTACGAGGGCAGGACGGCCCGCAGCGTGGCCGCGTTGGAGAGGTCGCTGCCCGGTTCCGCGCCGAACACCACACCCGTGCGGGAGCGGTCGAAGGCCCGGCCGTCCTCGCCGTACCCCGCGTCCTCAAGTGCCTGCCGGGCGGCTTCCAGAGCCAGCAGCTGTACGGGCTCGATGCTGCCGAGCGAGGCCGGTGGTATGCCGTAGCGCAGCGGGTCGAACGGGACCGGGGGCAGGAATCCGCCCCACTTGGACGTGACCGCACCAGCCTGTCCCGCACCAGCCTGTCCCGCACCAGCCTGTCCCGCACCAGCCTGTCCCGCACCAGGCTGCTCCGCACGACCCGGCTCGGCCGCGTAGTGCACGGCCGGGTCCCACCGCTCCGGGGGAACCTCGCCGACCGCGTCGGTGCCGTCGAGGACGTTCGCCCAGAACGTGGCGAGGTCCGGGGCCTCGGGGAACATGCAGGCCATTCCGACCACGGCCACATCAAGCGGCGGGGGCGGCTCCGGCAGCTCGGGGTGCCGGCCGGTTGCGCTGCCGGTGCCGAGGCGCTCGCGCAACTCCGCGGTGCGCTTGGTGAGGAACCGTGCGGCGGCAGGGACCACCGAGGTGTGCAGTGCCGCGACGGAGGTGACCGCCGAGCGGAGCACGGCGACCTCCCCGGCCATGAACATGCCGTCCGCCAGCTGGCGTTCCTCGTCCACGGAGACCAGGCCGCCGTCGCCGTCCCGCTCGACACCCTTGGCCGCGATCCGCAGCCTGCCGACGTTGAGCCGCTCCAGCCGCTCCCAGATCTGCCGGTCGCCGAGGCCCTCCGCCCGCAGCCGGGCCTCCACCGTGCCGTAGCCGTCGCTGAACGGGCTGGGCACGCAGCGGGTGGCGTGGCCCGGCGCCGTCTCCAGCAGCGTGGTGCGCTCCGCGGCCAGTACGCGGCGCTGGAAGAGTGGCTGCACGGCGCCGCGCCCCACCGCCTCTTCGGTGAACAGATAGGCCGTGCCCATGAGGACGCCTACGGCGCAGCCGCGTGCGGTCAGCGGCGCGGCGAGTGCCGCGGCCATCGCCGAGGACCGCTCGTCGTGGATCCCGCCGGCGAGGAACACCTCGATCTGCTCGGCGGCGGCCGGCCCCTCGGAACCGTCCGCGCCGTGCCGCGCTCCGTCGAGGAAGTCCTGGAGCACGCCGAGCTGCGCCTCCCACAGCGGGAAGCTGTTGCGCGGCCCGACATGGCCGCCGCACTCCGCGCCCTCGAAGACGAACCGCCGCGCGCCGGCGTCGAGGAACTGCCGCAGGAGGCCGGGGGAGGGCACGTGCAGAAACGTCTTGATCCCGGCGTCTTCGAGCACCCGCGCCTGCGAGGGGCGGCCGCCGGCGATGATCGCATGCGTGGGGCGGCACGCCCGTACGGCCTCCAGCTGTGCGTTTCTCGTCTCCTCCGGTGCGAAGCCCAGTACGCCGACACCCCACGGCCTGCCGGCCAGGACTTCGCGGGCCTCGTCCAGCATCGCCCGTGCCCGCTTACCGTCGGCGAGTGCGAGTGCGATGAACGGCAGGGCTCCGTCATCGGCGACGGCGGCGGCGAAGTCCGCGCGGTCGCTGACGCGGGTCATGGGCCCCTGGGCCACGGGGAGCCGGGTGCCGAGCGCCCGGCTCATCGGGGCTCCGGACCGCAGGGCCCGTAAGGCGGCGTTCTCCTGGACGGTGTCCTGTACGGCGGCGACGACCGCGCGGACGGCGCGGCCGGTGTCGCCCCAGCGCTCGGCGAAGCGGGCCGCGAGGAAGCCGTCCTGGCCGACGGGGAGAGCGGCTTCGGGGTCGCTGCCGGCGGGTGGGGCGGCCTTGCCGCGCCGGCGCAGGGCCCGGTGGCCGTCGATCACGGTGGTCTCCGAGCCGTCCATGGTGCGCAGCGAGGCGGCCACCGGCTCGGCCACCCCCGACTCGGCCAGCAGCGCCAGCTGACTGTCCAGCACCACCCCGGCCGCCCCGCCGACCACGGCGGCGGCCGCGGTTCCCGGTGCGATGCCTCCGCAGGCCCACACCGGAATGCCGGCCAACTCCCCTGCGGCCAGGAGCTGTTGGAGCAGTACGAAGGTGCTCAGCTCCCCGACCGGCCCGCCGCACTCGCTGCCGCGGGCGATCAGCCCGTCCGCCCCGGCGCGGGCGGCCTCGCGGGCCTCGTCCAGGCCGGTGACCTCGACGAGCACCCGGGCCCGGCCGGAGACATCGCCGATCCGCCAGGGCGCGTGGCGGGCGAGCACCACGGTGTGGGGCCCGGCCTTCGGGCCCGTGCCGAGATCGCCGGGATCGAGGCGGCAGTGTGGGCCGACCCGCACGCCGTACGGGCCCGGGGCCCATCGGCGCAGCGACGCCAGTGCGTCTCTCGTGTTTCGGTCCCCGGTCCCCAGGTCGAGCACTCCGAGTCCGCCGGCGCGGGTGACCGCGGCGGCGAGCCTGGCGTCCGGCTCACCGAAGGGGGTTATTCCGATGACCAGGTCCATGACGTGCTCTGCCGACGTCATAATTCTCCGAAAATGCGTTGGCGTTGCCCGGAGGTTAAGTTTCGGTCAATCAGAGGGCGCAGGAAGTGCAGGGTCGAGCAATGCCCGGAGAAGCAATTCGGGCCATCGATGAAGCAGCCTGAAGCTAGCGCCAAAGTTACTCATCGGTCAATGCTGCGACGATTTCATCGCCCCATGGGAACCCGCGGTGAGGCGGAATGTGAACACGACGGAAACGGGCGGCGAGTGGGGAACTCGCGGCCCGCGTCTGCCGTGGAAATATGTAATGGAACCGGTGGGGGGAATTCGGCGACGCAGCCCAGTATCTTTACGTGTTCACGCAAAGGTGTCAAGATCGAAGCCAAGATTTTCTGATAGGCAGTCAGATGCCTGTCGCCGATCCAGCGGACAGGCCCTAGCCTTCCTTGCCGGCCTTGAGCTTCAGCCACACCGCGCTGAGTGCTTCGAGATCCTTCTGGTCCAGGAGGTCGGTGAAGACGGGTGCGAGGCACTCGCGGCGCGTGGCATCGGCCTCGGCGAACAGCCGGCGGCCCTCCGGTGTGAGCGCGATCTCGACGGAGCGCGCGTCGCGGGCGGACGGGGTGCGGGTGACCAGGCCCCGGTTCTGGAGCGCGTCGACGACGCGGGAGACCTGGCTGCGGCTGAGCATCGTGCTGTTGCCGAGGACGGAAGCGGGGACCGGTTCCGGGCTGGAGTCGAGCCAGAGCATGACCTCGAACCAGGAGACCGGCAGGTCGTGGGCTTTGGTGAGGGCGCGGTCGACGCGCTCCGTGAGTACGGTTCCGGCCCAGACCACACCATAGAAGGCATGGTCGGCGACCGACATCTCCGCCTGGGTGAGCTTCCTCTTCGTCATGGTCCGAGCTTACCGGTTGCGTGTGTGCGCACGTAATGGTTATGGTGTGTGTACACGCACTGAAGCGCTGGACCGCTCGGTGTTCTCTGAACGAAAGGCCGCACCATGTCTTCCAAGGTTGTTCTGATCACGGGTACCTCCTCCGGCATCGGCCTCGCCGCCGCCGTCGCAGCGGCGCAGGCCGGCTGGCGGACCGTGGCGACCCTGCGGGACCCCCGCCGCGCCGACGCACTGCGCAAGGCCGCCGCGGACGCCGGCGTCGAGCTCGACATCCGGCAGCTCGACGTCACCGACGAGGCTTCGGTCGCCGCCGCGATCGACGGAGTGATCGCCGACCACGGCCGCCTCGACGCCGTGATCAACAACGCCGGTGCCGGGCACGTGGGCACGCTGGAGAACGAGACCGTGGACGACGTCCGCCAGGTCATGGAGGTCAACTTCTTCGGCGTGCTCCATGTCTCCAAGGCCGCCCTGCCTCATCTGCGTGCTTCCGGCGGCCGTCTGATCACCGTCACCAGCGTCGGCGGTGTCGTCGGACAGCCCTTCAACGAGGCCTACTGCGCGGCGAAGTTCGCCGTCGAGGGCTACATGGAGAGCCTGGCGCCGGTCCTGGCCAAGCTCGGGGTGTCTGTCTCCGTCGTCGAGCCGGGCGCCGTGGCCACCGAGTTCGTCAACAACATCGGCGTAGACCTGGAGGCCGAGGTCGCCGCCGCCGGTCCGTACGCCGAGGCGCTGAGCAACTACCTCAATCGCACCGTCTCGCAGTTCCTCAACAGTGCCCAGACCCCGGCCGAGGCAGCCGAGGCCGTGCTGGAGGCGCTCACCGCGGACCGCCCGGCGTTCCGCATCCAGACGTCCGAGTGGGCCCGTGGCTTCACCGGCACCAAGCTGGCCGACCTGGACGGTTCGGCGGTGCTCGGCCTCACCGGCGCCTGGGTCGGCTAGGGCGTGTTGCGAAAGTCCCGCCTGGCCCGCGACGCCTGGCAGCACCCTCGCTGCGTTGTCGGACTCATCCAAGTACGTCCAGTACGAGGACGAGCCTCCGCCTTGCGATCGCACGCACCAGACGCCGCGGGCCCCGCCCTCCGGGCGGACGGCGCTACTTTCGCAACACGCCCTAGGGGGTTTCTTTTGGATCAGCCCGGTGCCGGGCCGGTGTCCGGCGCGAGTGGCGCCGTACGCCGGCCCGGCCACGAGCCCAGCGCGGTCGCCAGCTGCGCGCGTGAACGCACGTCCAGCTTCTGGTAAATGCGCGTCAGCCGGGCCTCGACCGTCTTCACGCTCAGATAGAGCCGGGCCGCCGCCTCCTGGTTGCTCGCCCCCTGACCGACGAGCTGCGCCAGATGCAGCTCCGCCTCCGTGAGGGAGGACAGGGCGCCGCTGCGGGACGGGGCGGGGTCGGCGGCCCCGGACGGGGTTTCCGTGGCCAGCGCCAGCCACGGCGCGGCACCCGCCCGCTCGAAGACCGTGGCCGCGGACTGCAGCGCGCTTTGGGCGGCCGACCGCCTGCGGCGGCGGCGCTCCACGCGGGCGAGCGTGACCAGCGCCCGGCCGCGTTCCAGGGGCAGACCCGCTGCGCCGAAGGCCTCGGCCGTGTCCGTCAGCAGCGCCGCGGCGTCACCGTGCTTGCCGCCCGCCGCCAGATACAGCGCGAAGGCCCGGTCGCAGCCGAGCAGCACGGTCGTCCGGCCCAGGCGTTCCGCGACCGGACGGACATCCGCGAGCAGGTCCGCCGCCTCCTCCGGGGCGTCGTTCGCCAGCAGCGCCTCGGCCAGCTCCTCGTGCCAGCGCAGCATGGACGGGTCGACAGCCGACTGGGCACGCTCGCTCGCCTGCACCCGGCGCAGGGTCTCCAGGGCGTTCGCGACATCACCGGTGACGAGCTGGACCCGGCCGAGCGCGTACAGGCTGCGGGAGAGAAAGACGTGGTCGCCTTCCTCCTCGGAGGCCTGGGCGCTGCGACGTGCGTAGCTGGCGGCGCGGGCGAAGCTGCCGCCCGCGGTCTCGGCGAGGGCCAGCGCGAACCAGGCGGGCCCGGGGGAGAGGCCGGCCTCCAGGGTCAGGGCGAGCGACCGCCCGGCGTGCGAGAGCGCCGCCGCGCACTGGCCCTGCCGGGCCTCGACCTCCGCGAGCGTACGGAACAGTTCGATGGCGTCCTCGACCGTGCCACGGCGCTCGACGAGCGGCAGCAGGGCGTTGAGCTGGTCGCGGGCATCGGTGAGCCGGTCGTCGAAGAGTGAGTGACGGATCGTCAGGATCTGGGCCGCGTTACGGATCCCGAGCGGACGCTCGTCCTTTTCGAGGACCCGCGCCTCGGCGAGCACCCGATCGGCGTCCGGCGAGCCCAGAACCCGTTCCATGCGGGCCTGGACGGTCAGCGCCCTGGCCGTCGTCATCCGGTCACCGACCGATGAGGCAAGCGCCACCGACTCGACGGCGGCGGCCCGGGAACGTACCGGATCGCCGTCGGCCAGCACGTACTTCACGGCCAGCCGGAGCTGGACGGCCGCCCGGAGCGCAGTGTCGCCCTCCGAGTCCTCCATGGCGTGCACGTAGATCTCGTCCAGGCCCGTCAGTCCCTGACCGGCCGTGTCCAGTACCGCGAGCCGCGCCCGGACCCGGTCGGCCGGTGACGCGTCACGGGCGAGGAGATCCGTCGCGGCGCGCATCGCCAGATCGGCGCGGGCCGCCCGTGCGGCCTCCTCGGCGGCGTCCACGAGCCGGGCGATCCGCTGGGCACCGTGGCGGACCGGCGTGGACTCGGCGGCGAGCAGGGCGAGTTCGGCGGCCAGCGCGCTGTTCCCACGGCGCCGCGCCGCTTCGGCGGCGGCCGCGACCTCGGCGGCCAGCTGCTCGTCGGGGATGTCCGTGGCCAGCGCCCGGTGCCGGACCTCCTCGACGGGGTCGTCCACGACCCGCGCCAGGGCCGCGTGACCCTCGCTGCGCTGGGTCCAGCAGGCGTCGTGCACCAGGGTCGACGGCAGCACGCCGGCCGTGAAGGCCACCGTCCCGTCCTCCGTGAGCGAGACCAGACCGGTCCGTTCGGCGGCGGCCAGGTCGGCCTCGGCGGTGGGGCGCCCCGCGCGGCGGATCAGCGACGCCGTCGGGCGCAGCGCCAGTGCCGCCAGCAGGAGGGTGCCGCGCACGGCGGGGGAGGTGACACCGAGGAGCTGCCGGGCGAGATCGCGGGCGCGCCCGGACAGGGACAGCGCCTCGGCATGGTGCACCGGCGTCCGCGCGTCGGCCAGGGACCGGCCGACGGCCAGCGCGAGCCGTGGGTTTCCGCCGCTGGCCCGGTGGATGCGGCCGGCCATCCGGGACGGCAGCCGGTGGTGGATGAGGAGTTCGGCGATCTCGTCGGCGTGCAGCGGGGCCACGTTCAGGACGTCGGCCTCGGACGGCACCCACAGCGGCTCCGGGCCGACCGCGTCGGAGCCCGGCCCGTACGCCTCCGGGGTCTCCACGGCGATCACCCGCAGCGCGGGCGGCGCCAGATGCAGGGCGAACCGCAGCAGATCGGCGCTCGCGGCGTCCATCCGCTGCATGCCGTCGACGACGAGCAGGACCGGGCCGCGCGCCGCGAAGGCCCGGAGGATCTGCGCCAGGGCGAGCCGCAGGGCGATGGGGTCCCAGCCGCTCTCGGGGACCGGCGCCTCACGGCACAGCATGGCGACGGCGCTGCGCTGCGGACCGGGCAGCGCTTCCAGGATGTCGTGCGCGCGGGACCCGTCGGACCCGCCCGGATCCCCGGCCGCGGGCCAGGGCACGCTCGCCGTGACCGACGCGACGAGCGCGGCGGCGGCGGCGCCGGGTATGCCGCGGTCGGTGGGGAGTGTGGCGAGCCGGAGCACCGTCTCACCGCGGGACTCGGCGCGGGCGGCGGCGGCCAGGGCGACCTCGGACTTCCCGACCCCGGCGGGACCGGTCAGCAGGGCACGGCCGCGGTTGTGCAGGACCCGTTCGAGGCGGTCGAGGAGCTCGGCCCGGCCGACCGGCGCTGAGGGTCCCCCCACGCCGGCAGGGCGTAGCGGGACGTACGACGCGGACGTCACGTACCCACCACCACCTTCCGGCGTGCGCGGGCCCCCTGCCCGTTCGAGCAGAGGATACGAAGCACTCCGCCCCAGTCCAGGCCCCTTGTCCGGCATGCGGACAGGTCTGGACCGGAGCGGCGACGGGGCGCGCCCGCGGCATATGCCGTGGACGCGCCCCTGACCTGCGAGAATGCCGATGTGCGGCTGTCTCAGAAGGTGAGACTCCAGGTGTCGATGTAGCCGGTGTCACCCGAGGCCACATCGCGGACCTGCAGCTTCCAGGTCCCGTTGGCGGCCTCGCTGGAGGCGTCGACCGTGTACGTCGCGAGGACGTTGTCGGCGCTGTCCGAGCCGGAGGAGGCCTTGAGGTTGCGCACGGTCCCGTCCGGGGCGATCAGGTCGATGACCAGGTCGCCGCGCCAGGTGTGCTTGATGTCCACGTCGACCTTGAGGGCGGCGGGGGCGTTGCCGGTGCGTCCGGTGACGGCGATCGAGGAGGACACGGTCGAGTTGTCGCTGATCGCGACATCCGTCCCGTTGGTGAACGTCGTCCCCCCCGGGGTGGTGCCGGTGACGGCGTTCACGGTCTTCGTCGCGTCGGCGATACCGGAGCCGCAGCCACCCGAGCAGGTGCCGGGCAGCGGACGTGCGTTGGTCTTGATCGCGGACTCGATGTCGGCCGGGGTCAGCGCCGGCTTGGCGGACTCCAGCAGCGCGGCGAGACCGGCGATGTGCGGGGCGGCCATCGAAGTGCCCTGGTAGGGCTTGTAGTTCTCGGTGGACTGGGTGGTGGCACCGGAGTTCAGCGTGGAGAGAATGCCGTTCTCCGGCGTGGTGACGGTGCCGGGCGTGTCGGTGGCGCGACGCGTCTCACCACCGGGCGCGGCGACATCGACGATGCTGCCGTAGTTCGAGTAGAAGGACCGGTTGCCCTCACGGCTGGTCGACGCCACGTTGATGATGTTGGCGCAGTTGGCCGGGGTGAAGCCGGAGGCGTTCGCGTTGCTGTTGCCCGCCGCGACGACCACCGTGGTGCCGCGCGAGACGGCGCCGTTGATGGCGTTCTGGTAGACGCTCGGGCAGGTGGAGCTCGCGCCGCCGAGGCTCAGGTTGATGACCTTCGCCGGGGTCGCGTTCGCCGGGATGCCGGGAACGCTGCCGCCGGACGCCCAGGTGATCGCGTCGGCGATGTCGGCGGACGAGCCGCCGCACTTGCCGAGCACCCGCACCGGCTGGATCTTGGCGTTGTGCGCGATACCGGCGACACCCTTGCTGTTGCCGGTCGTCGCGGCGATGGTGCCCGCGACGTGCGTTCCGTGCCAGGACGAGTTGCTCGCCTTGGACCCGGTGCCGCACTCGCCGTCGGTGGCGTTCCAGTCGCCCTCGTCCTTGGCGTCGGCGTCACGGCCGTTGCCGTCACGGGCGTCGGCGGACGTCGAGATGAAGTCGTAGCCGGAGACGACGTTGCCGGCCAGGTCCGAGTGGGCGGCGTAGCCGGTGTCGATGACCGCGACCGTGACGCCGCTGCCGGTGGCCTTGTCCCAGGCGCCCGGCACGTTCATTCCACCGGTGGCCTCGAAGAGGTCCCACTGCTTGGTGTATTCCGTGTCGTTCGGGGTGACCGCCATCGCGTAGGCGCGGATGTCGGGCTCCACCGAGGCGACCGACGGGTCGGCGCGGAAGGCGGCCATGACGTCGGCGACGTCCTGCTTGGAGGCCTCGCCGCCCAGGTTCACCAGGGCGGCGCCGCCCGCGAGCCGGCGTTCGAACGACAGGCTCTCGCCGGTCTCGGCGCCCTTGGCCTTCGCGTCGCCCGCGGCCGCCGTGTTCGAACCGGCCTCGGCCGTCTTGGACTTGTAGGTGACGATGACCTTCTCGACCGGCGCGGCCGGCAGGGTGGTCATCGACTGCGAAGCCGGGGCGGGCTTCGGCGAGGGGTCCCCCGAGGCGGCGGCGAACGCCACGGAAGAGGTGGCGGCGACACCGATGATGGTGGCGCTCGCAGCCACGACGGATATGAGTCTCCGTCCGGAACCGTTCAAGATGTTCCCTTTCAACTGACGGTGCGGAGCGCGGGCGGGCGGCGCTGGGAATCGCGATTTGCGATGTGGGGGGTCGCGATTCACGGCTCCCCGGGCCGGGTGAGCCCGTGCGCCGCCGCCGGCGCGACGGCCCCTGGTCGAGAGCCGCCACCGGACGAAACACAGCGTTTACATGCACCTGACATCCATGAGTCAGAGGCTGGGAATCGCCGGTGCGGCAGACAGTAGGGAACGGCGAGATGAACGCGATACGGGGAAAACCCTTGTCGGGCCCGAGGGAGCTCCCGGGGAGGGGCCGCGGGCCTCTTCCGTCACCCGCGTGACCTGCGGTGAAGGCTCCCGGAGGATCATTTCCACAACCCGGGGGACAATGTAAGTGATTCAACCATTCCGATTCCGGGAGGGTGGCATGGATGTCCTGGTGTTGATCGGACGCATCCTTTTCGCCGTGGTCTTCCTCGCCTCGGCCGTGGGGCACCTCACCCAGTCCAAGGAGATGGGCGCGTACGCCGCGTCGAAGGGCTTGCCGGCTCCCGTGCCCGCGACCGTACTCAGCGGGGTGCTCCTGCTGCTCGGGGGGCTGAGTGTCGCCCTCGGCATCTGGGCGGACCTGGGAACGCTGCTCCTCGCCGTGTTCCTCTTCCCGACCGCGGTCCTGATGCACCCGTTCTGGAAGGAGACCGATCCCCAGACACGCCAGCTGGAGCAGGTGATGTTCCTGAAGGACATGGCGCTGGGCGGAGCAGCGCTGGCGCTGCTCGCGTTCTTCTCGTACGTGGGCAACGACCTCGGTCTGACCATCACCGGCCCGCTGTTCCACATCAGCTGAATGGTCTCAGCGGCATCGGCCGACCGGCCTCACCCGGCCTCCTGGGCCTTCACCAGGGCCTCGCCGGCGGCTGTGCGGTGGTACAGCACGGACCGGCCCGCCCGCCGCCGTTCGAGCAGACCGGCGTCGAGCAGGACCTTGAGATGGCGGCCCACCGACCCCAGCCCCTGGCCGGTCAGCGCCACCAGCTGCGTCGTGCTCTTCGGCGTGCCGAGGAGCACGAGGACGGCCGCCCGGCCGGGCCCGAGCAGCCGGCCCAGGGACTCGGGCACCGATGCCCGGTCCGACTGCCCGGCCAGAGTGCCCGAGCACGGGTACACCACCGCGTACCGGTGCGGCTGGTCCCATGCGACCCAGCCGTGGCGCGGAGTGACGGGGACGAACAGCAGCTGCGCCCCGGAAATCTCCCGCGGCGGGTTGTCGTACGGATTGATCTGCAGCCGGCCCTCGCCGAGCCAGCCCATCCCCGGGCGCATGGCGCCCAGCACGGCGGCCCAGCCGCCCTGGCTCAACTGCCCTGTCCGCGCGACGACATCGGCCTCGATGATCCGCCGGCGCCGGGCCCAGTACGGCAGCACGGCCTGAGCCCACACCCACTCCAGCAGAGCCGCCGCGCGCTGCGGCAGATCGCCGCGGTGCAGCGGTACCGGAAGCGGGCCGCCCAGCGACACCTCCAGGTCCGCCCGGGCGGTCCCGGCCGGAGTGTCGCGTATCCGCGCCAGCTCCTCCTCGAAGACGAGTTCGCCCTCGCCCGCCGGTGGCGGCGTGAGGAAGTCCGCCGTCCACCGGTGACCCAGTGCCGCCCGCACGAGGAGCGCCGTGACCGGGTCGGCGGCCAACCGCTCCTGATACGCGGGCAGATGGGTGTCGAGCCACGCCAGCTCGCCCGGATGCGCGGCCGAGCGTCGCTCCAGAGCCATCAGGCTCGCCGTGACCTCGGCCAGCGGTGAGAGAACGAAGCGGCTGCCCGCGAGCGTGTCCGTACCGACCTGCCACCAACCCATCGTTTCGCCTCCCCGCGAAACAGTAACGCCGTCGCGCCGGGCCGCCCGAGACTGCCAGGCATGCGCACCTACCGAGAGCTGTTCCGCACACCGGAGTTCACCCCCCTGTTCCTCAACACCACCACGCAGATCGCGGCCTCGACCGTGAGCGGGCTGGCCATGGGCACACTGGTCCACTCGGCGACCGGCTCGCCTCTGCTCTCCGCGCTGGCCATGTTCGGGCCCTCGCTCGCCCAGGTGGTCGGTGCGACCATGCTCCTGTCGGCGGCCGACCGGCTGCCGCCGCGCGCCGCGCTCGCCGCGATGCCGCTGGTCTTCGGGCTGGGCACCGCGGTCATGGCCCTGCCCGGGCTGCCGGTGTGGGCCGTCTTCGCGATCCTCTTCGGCCTCGGGACGATCGCGGCCGTCGGTGGCGGCGTACGAGGCGGACTGCTCAACGAGATCCTCACGACGGACGGCTATCTGCTGGGCCGTTCCGTCCTCAACATGTCCGTCGGCACGATGCAGATCTCCGGGTACGCGGTCGCCGGAGTGCTGGTCACCGTGCTCTCGCCGCGCGGCACGCTGCTGACGGCCGCGGCCCTGTACGTCATCGCCGCCGCCGTGGCCCGGTTCGGTCTCGGCAAGCGGTCGCCACGTGCCGCCGGGCGGCCGTCGATCGCCGACACCTGGCGGAACAACGCGCTGCTCTGGTCGTCCGGGCCGCGCCGCTATGTGTATCTCGCCCTCTGGGTGCCCAACGGGCTGATCGTCGGCTGCGAAGCCCTGTTCGTCTCCTACGCGCCGTCACACGCCGGTCTGCTGATGGCCTCGGCCTCACTCGGCATGCTGATCGGGGACATCCTGGTCGGCCGCTTCGTCCCACGGCGGTGGCGGGAGCGCCTCGGCGCCCCGCTGCGTCTGCTGCTCGCCGCTCCGTTCCTCGTCTTCGCCGCTCGCCCGGCGCTGCCGGTCGCGGTGGCCGCCGTCGTGCTCGCCTGCATCGGCTACGCGGCGAGCCTTCTGCTCCAGGAACAACTGATGGCGCTGACGCCACACGAGCTGAGCGGACACGCCCTCGGACTGCACACCTCCGGCATGCTCACGATGCAGGGCGTCGCGGCCGTGCTCGCGGGCTCCGTCGCGCAGTTCACCTCGCCCGCGACGGCGATGACCGTGATGGCCGCGGTATCGGTCGCGGTCACCCTGGCCCTGGCACCGGGACTGGCGCCCCGCCCGGACCAGCCCGACCGCACACCGCCGGCGCCGCGCCGGGTGCCGCGCTAGGTCGTGTCTTCAAAGTCCCGTCTGCCCGGCGACGCCCGGCACGCCCGCTCGCTGCGTTGTCGTCAGTCGCCGATGCTCCGCATGGGCTCCTTCCTCCGCCTTGCGATCGCACGCACCAGACGCCGCCGGGCCCGCCCTTCGGGCGGACGACGCTACTTGGAAGACACTCCCTGGCCCACGCCTTCAGCCGCGCCGCCCGCGCTGCCTCTCACCGCTGACCCGCACCGTTCGGGCCACCACTGAGCCGGGCGGCGCGGATCGCCAGATAGTGCCGCTCCGGAAGGCTCGTCGTACGCTTCGCGGCCGAACGGTAGTTCTCCACCGCCGCTTCGCGCTCGCCTGCCATCTCCAGAAGATGGGCCCGCACCACGTACAGCCGGTGATGGCCGGCCAGACGTCCACCGGCCTCCAGGGCGTCCACGATCCGCAGACCCGCCTGAGGGCCGTGCACCATGGCCGCGGCCACGGCTCGGTTGAGGGAGACGACGGGGCTGTCGGAGAGCTGCTCCAGCACCCCGTACAGCGCGAGGATCTGCGGCCAGTCGGTCTCCTCGACCGTCTTCGCCTCGTCGTGGAGGGCAGCCACCGCCGCCTGGACCTGGTACGGCCCGAGCGGACCCCGCGGCAGCGCCTCGGTGACCAGCGCGACGCCCTCGGCGATGGCCTCGGCGTCCCACCGGCCGCGGTCCTGCTCGGCCAGCGGGATCAGCTCACCGCCCGGACCGGTCCGCGCCGCGCTCCGGGCGTGGCTGAGCAGCATCAGCGCCAGCAGACCGGCGACCTCACTGTCCTCGGGGAGCATCCGGTGCAGCGCCCGGGCCAGCCGGATCGCCTCCCGGGACAGCTCGACGCGCTGCAGGTCCTGGCCGGCGCTCGTCGCGTAACCCTCGTTGAAGATGAGGTACAGGACATGCAGAACGGCGTCGAGACGCCGCTGCCGGTCGTCCTCGTCGGGCATCCGGAACGGCACCCCCGACGCCTTGATGCGCTGCTTCGCCCGGCTGATCCGCTGCGCCAACGTGGCGTCCGGCACCATGAAGGCCCGCGCGATCTCGGTCGTCGTCAGTCCGCCGACCGACCGCAGCGTGAGCGCGATCGCCGCCGACGGCGTCAGCGCGGGGTGGCAGCACATGAACAGCAGAGTGAGGGTGTCGTCCTCATCCACCGCCGCCTCACTGTCCGCCGCGGGCGCCGTGCGCCGGTCCGAGGGCTCACGCCGTGCGGCGAGGTCCTCCCGGCGGCGCCTCGCCTGATCACTGCGCAGCTGCTCGGTCATACGCCGGCTCGCGACCTGGATCAGCCAGCCCCGGGGATGGTGCGGCAGCCCCTCCTGCGGCCACTGCAGCGCCGCCGCCAGCAGCGCCTCCTGCACCGCGTCCTCCGCGGCGCCGAAGTCCCCGTACCGCCGCGTGAGCACGCCGACTACCTGCGGCGCGAGCTCACGCAGCAGGTCCTCGGCGGTCCGGTCGGCTCCGGTCAGCGCTCACACGTCCTCGGTCGGTGCCGACATCACCTGGCGCACCTCGATCGGCATGTTCAGCGGGGCGCCGCCCGGCCCGGGAGCGGCCGAGACGAACGCGGCCAGTTCCACCGCCCGCTCCAGGGTCTCGCAGTCGACGATCCAGTACCCCGCCAGGAACTCCTTGGTCTCCGGGAACGGCCCCTCGGTGACGACGGGCGCGCCGCCCGCGGCCCCGGCCCTGACGATCCTCGCGGCCTCCGGCATCGCCAGGCCCTGCCCGTCCACGAACTCCCCGCTGTCCACCATCTTCTTGTTCGCGTCATGCATGAACGCGATGTGGGCCCGGATCTCCTCGGGGGTCCAGGTGTCGATCCGGGGGAAGTCGACGGTCGTCTCGCTGAACTGCATCAGCAGCATGTACTTCATGGTCCGCTCCTGTTCCTGCGGGGCGCCCTCGTGACGCTCTCACGGGTAGGTAGAAGCACACGCCGCGTTTTCGACATCCCCGCGGAAATCCGAGCAAGATTCTTCCGGACCCGTCATCCGGTCAGCCCTGCACCGGGAAGTTCAGCGGCTCCCCGGTCTCGATGAGGCTCTTCAGACTGGACAGCAGCATCGGCCAGCCCGGCTTGACGATCTTGAGGAACTCGCCCTCCGGGTCGAGTCCGCCGTGCACCACGTTCAGATGCGTGACCTCGCCCATCGGGTCGAGCTCGTAGGAGACGACGGACGGCCTGCCTCCGTTGAGGTCCGGCTGGTCCGTCTGGTGCCAGTCGTAGACGAGGTGCTGAGCGTGCACCGCCTGCTGCACGCTGCCCTGGCCGTCCGGCGACCGGGTGGTCAGCGTGGAGCCTGCCTGCCAGTCGGTCTCGAAGGTCATGCCGAAACGCCAGCGCGGCACCATCGCCGGATCGGTGAGCGCTGCCCAGACCTCCTGCGGGGTGGCGCGAACGTACAGGTCAAAGACAAGACTCGTCATCGAGGCTCCAGCGGCGGCCCGGGTTCATCGGCGCCCCAGCGTGTCATGGCGAGCCAGGGCGGCGGCCGTCCCGGCGCGGGACATGCCGAAGCGATCACGCGACCAGGGGCGCCGCCCGGGACCCGGCCCTCCGGCACGGGCCACAAGCGGAGGGCCCGTACCTCCTACCCGCCTGCTGCGGCGGCGCCCTTCCGCCGCCGCGGGGCCTCGGGCACCATGGCCGGACCTGCACCGTGTCACGGATCCTTCCCGTCCAGGAGGCGCCGCGTGGAGTCGACCGACCACGACACCCTCGATGCACTGCAGCGCGAGCCCTACCCCTTGTACGCGCGGGCCCGGGAGACCGAAGGGCTCCTGTACGTCCCCGAACTGGCCTCCTGGCTGGTCGCGCGTGACGAGGACGTACGCGAAGTGCTGCTGAGGGCGGACGACTTCTCCTCCGCGCAGGCCCTGCGACCCGACGTGATGCCCTCGCCCACCGCGCTGGCCGTGCTCTCCAAGGGCTTCGGCAAGCGGCCCACCGTCGTCTCCACCGACGGAGCGGCGCACCGGCGTCACCGCGCGCCGCTCAACCGGGGCCTGTCCGCCGCGCGGATCGCCGCGCTCGTGCCGTACGCCGCGGAGCACGCCACGGCGCTCGTCGACGGCTTCGCCGCGGACGACCACGCCGAGCTGATGTCGGCCTACGCCCGGAAGCTGCCGGGCGCGGTCATCGGGAAGCTGATCGGACTGGACCCCGACGACGTACCGGCCGCCGTGCACGGCGGCCACCGGGCGGAGCAGCTGCTCTTCCGGCCGCTGACGGAGGACGAGCAGGTCGCCGCCGCGGAGGACGTCGTCGCGCTGCAGCGGATGCTCGACCGCTACCTACGTGCCAGGCGCGAGAGCCCGCGCGAGGACCTCTGTTCCGCGCTGGTCGCGGCGCTGGCCCCCGGCACCGGAGAGCTGTCCCTCGACCAGCGCCATGAACTCGTGTCCAACCTGCAGAACTTCCTCATCGCCGGGCATCTGACGACGACCGCCCTCATCGGCACCACGCTGCTCCATCTGCTCAGCCACCGTTCCCAGTGGGAACTGCTCTGCCGCACACCGGAACTGATACCGGCCGCCGTCGAGGAGGCGGCCCGCTACGACACCGCAGTCCAGGGCTTCCGCCGCACCACGACCCGGCCCGTCACCCTCGCCGGAACCGAACTTCCGGCCGGGGCCACCGTGTTCGTCGCGTACGGCTCGGCCAACCGCGACGAGCGGCGCCATGACCGCGCCGGCGAGTTCGACATCACCCGTACGGCCCCGAGCCGGCACGTCGCCTTCGGGCACGGAGCCCACGGCTGCCCCGGATCGCAGCTCGCCCGGGAACAGCTCCGGCTCACCGTCGAGCTGTTCAGCAGCAGGATGCCCCAGCTGCGGCTCGCGGCGGACCACCGGGTCACGATGCGCCCGACCCTGATCCACCGCTCACCGGAGACCCTGCACCTCGTCTGGTGAGCGCCCCGGCACCGGCATATCCTCCGCCCATGCGCGTCGCACTCTTCGTCACCTGCGTCAACGACGCCGTCTATCCGTCCACAGGTGTGGCCACCGTCCGTCTCCTTGAGCGACTGGGGGTGGAGGTCGACTTCCCGGCCGGGCAGACGTGCTGCGGCCAGCCCCAGTTCAACACGGGCTACCGGCGCGAGACCGAGCCCCTGGTCCGGCGCACGGCACGCGTCTTCGAGGGGTACGAGTACGTCGTCACCCCCTCCGGATCGTGCGCCGCGATGATCCGCCACCACTATCCGCGGCTCGGCGACGCCTCCGCGGCCTCGCTCGCGTCCCGTACGTACGAACTCACCGAATTCCTCGTCGACGTGCTCGGCGTCACCGACGTCGGCGCGTACTTCCCCCACAAGGTCACCTATCACCCCTCCTGCCACGGACTGCGGCTGCTGGGACTCGGTGAGCGGCCGCGCAGGCTCCTGGAGGCCGTCAAGGGCCTCGAGCTCCTCGAACTGCCCGGCGCCGAGGAGTGCTGCGGCTTCGGCGGCACCTTCGCCGTGAAGAACGCGGACGTGTCCGCCGCGATGGGCCAGGACAAGGTGCGCAGCGCCGCCTCCACCGGGGCCGAGGTGCTGTGCGGCGCCGACAACTCCTGCCTGATGCACCTCGGCGGCATCCTCGGCCACCGGGCCGAGCCCGGGAACGGCGTACCGCTGCGCGCACTCCACATCGCCGAGATCCTCGCCGGTACCGAAGAGGAGCCTCACGTATGAGCGGGACCTTCGTCGGCATGCCGTCCTTCCCGACGGCGGCCCGGGAAGCCGTACACGACGTCACCCTGCGCGCCAATCTGCGGCACGCCACCCACACCATCCGCGATAAGCGCGCCAGGGCGGTCTCCGAGCTGGCCGACTGGGCACAGCTGCGCGAGGCCGGACGACAGATCAAGGACCATACGCTCCGTCACCTCGACCGCTACCTGGAGCAGTTGGAGGAGCGGGTCACGGCCGCTGGCGGCACCGTGCACTGGGCCGCCGACGCCGACGAGGCCAACCGGATCGTCGCGGACCTGGTCAAGGCCACCGGTGAGCGGGAAGTCGTCAAGGTCAAGTCGATGGCCACGCAGGAGATCGGCCTCAACGAAGCCCTGGCGGCCGAGGGCATCTCCGCGTACGAGACGGACCTCGCCGAGCTCATCGTGCAGCTCGGCGACGACCGGCCCTCGCACATCCTCGTCCCCGCCATCCACCGCAACCGCGGCGAGATCCGCGACATCTTCCGCGACCGGATGGGCAGCTGGGGCAGGCCCGCCCCGGACGGGCTCGGCGACACCCCCGCCGAACTCGCCGAGGCGGCCAGGCTCCACCTGCGCGAGAAGTTCCTGCGCGCGAAGGTCGGGGTGTCCGGCGCCAACTTCATGGTCGCCGAGACCGGCACCCTCGTGGTGGTCGAGTCGGAGGGAAACGGCCGGATGTGCCTGACCCTCCCCGAGACGCTGATCTCCGTCGTCGGCATCGAGAAGGTCGTGCCCACATGGCGTGACCTGGAGGTGTTCCTGCAGACCCTGCCTCGCTCCTCGACCGCGGAGCGCATGAACCCGTACACGAGCATGTGGACCGGTACGACGGGCTCGGGTACGACGGGCACCGGTACGACGGATACCGGCGCGACGGACTCCGGCAGCACGAGTGACGGTCCGCGGACCTTCCACCTGGTACTCCTCGACAACGGCCGGACGCAGGCCCTCGCCGACGAGGTCGGCCGGCAGGCGCTGCGCTGCATCCGCTGCTCGGCCTGCCTCAATGTCTGCCCGGTGTACGAACGGGCCGGCGGCCATGCGTACGGCTCCGTCTACCCCGGCCCGATCGGTGCGATCCTCAGCCCCCAGCTGCGCGGCATCACGAGCGAGATCGACGCGTCGCTGCCGTACGCCTCGTCGCTGTGCGGGGCCTGTTACGAGGTGTGCCCGGTCGCCATCGACATCCCCGAGGTGCTGGTGCATCTGCGGGAGAAGGTCGCGGAGCAGGGCGGGAAGGGCCACCGGCTGGAGAAGGCCGCGATCAGGGCGGCGGGCTGGATCCTGGACCACCCGGCGGCGTTCGGCGCGGCCGAACGCCTCGCCGCCGGCACCCGCCGTGCCCACCCCGCGAGGCCGCCCGGCGCCGCCGCCTGGACCAACAGCCGTGACCTGCCCGAACTCCCCGCGGAGCCGTTCCGCGACTGGTGGAAGAAGAACCGCACATGACTCCCGCACCGGACCCGTTCCCCGCCTCCACGCCCGGCACGGGCCCCGAGTCCGCCGGGACGGGTTCGGAGCCCGCCGGAGCGGACTCCTCGTCACCGGCCGCCCGTACCTCCGGGCGGGGGTCCCGGGGGCTGATCCTCGCCCGGGTACGAGCAGCCCTCGACGGCGCGCCGGAGGCACCGGATGTGAGCCGCGGCTATCTGGGCTCCCACACCCCCGACGACCCGGACGCGCTGCTCGACCTGCTGCACGAGAACCTCGCCGACTACCGGGCGCTCGTCCACCGGAGCGACGCCGAAGGGCTGCCCGACGTGCTGGCGAGGCTGCTCCGTTCGCGCGGGGCGCGCAGTGTGCTCGTACCGCCGGGGCTGCCGCCGCACTGGCTGGCGGCGGTGGACGCCGCCCGCGTCGCGGACCGTGCCGAATCCACCGCGCAGGAGCTCGACGCCGTCGACAGCGTGGTCACGGGCTGCGCGCTCGCGATCGCCGAGACCGGCACGATCGTGCTGGACGGCGGCCCCGACCAGGGCCGCCGCCGGATCACTCTCGTCCCCGACCACCACATCTGCGTGGTCCGGGCCCCGGAACAGGTCGTCGCCTCCGTACCGCAGGCGCTGCCCCGGCTCGATCCCACCCGCCCGCTGACCTGGATCTCCGGTCCCTCCGCCACGAGCGACATCGAGCTCGACCGGGTCGAGGGCGTGCACGGCCCCCGCACCCTGGAGGTCGTGCTCGTCGTCGGCTGACGTCAGCCCGCACGCAGCCTCGGTGCCCGTGCCGCGGCGGGCACCGCGGCCCCGTCGCGCCGCAGTTCGGCGGCCAGCTGCCCCGCCCACCCGGTCAGCCCGTCGATGTCGATGCCGTACGGCGAGGCGGTCCGCGCACCGTACGGCGCGATGGCCTGCGCACCACGGGCCAGCAGGGCAGCGCCGCCCGTCGCGTTGCCCCGGGCGGCGTGGGTCAGGCCGACCGCGAGCTGGGCCAGACCCCGCCACAGCTCACGCTCCGCCTGCGGCCCGGACTTCCAGGCGTCCTCCAGCACCTCGTGGGCGTGGAACGGCATACCCGCGTCCAGCAGCCGCTGCGCCTCGACCAGGGTCTCCTCCGGTGTGCGCACCACGCCTTCCGGCTGCCGCGCCACGCCCTCCTCCCCGTACGGGAGGGGGCGCCCCAGCCCGTCGCGGGGGCGCGCGCTGCGCGCCCTGCCTTCGGCGTCGCGGTCCCTCGGCGTCCTGTTCACACCCCGATTGTCACCCGCCGGAACCGTGGCTGACCGTAACTGTCGGAACGGAGTCCGCAACCCGCGCGGCGCAACGCCGGCCATGCCCGGGGAACACCGGCGAACCGCCACGCTGTTGGCGCACAGGCCCGGGCTGCCGGCCGGCCCCGCCCCCGACCTGCGGCGTCACCACGCGGACCGGCCACGGCCGCAGGACCCGCGCGTCCGACCCAGGCCCGGAATGGGGTAATGTTCTCTTGCGCGCTCGGACGGGGCCAGGCCCCGCGGATCCGCGCATCGGGACGTGGCGCAGCTTGGTAGCGCACTTGACTGGGGGTCAAGGGGTCGCAGGTTCAAATCCTGTCGTCCCGACTTGCATCTATGCAGGTCAGAGGTCGTATCGGAAGCATCCGATACGGCCTCGAGATCGTTTTTGGGGACCCGTTGGGGACCAGGGCGATTGCCGAACCTCAGATGGCGCTGACTGCCGTGACCGGCAGGGACGAGGTGCACGGAGCACCATGAGGTGAGCGGAGAGTGCGGCACCGGCCGCGGCGCCGAGGCGTCCGCGCAGCGGGGGCAGGACGGCTGGACGATCCCGGCGACCTCGGCGGCGTGCATCGTGAACTGGCGACCTGCGGCTTCTTGCCCATCAGAGGCAATTCCCGAGGGTTCAGGCAGCGCTGAGTGGTGGTCAGCGAGCGGTGTCCGGCGATCTTGCGCAGGGCGTGCAGGGGGACGCCCGATGGCGGCGTCGAGTGATGAGGTCCAGGCGCGCAGGTCTGCGACGCAGAGCGAGGGGATGCGGAACCCTGAGCCTCGGCGTCACGCCACGGCATCAGGACGTGCCGCAGACTTCGTGCCGATAGTCGGCGTTGCCGACGGGCACGAGGTTCAGGTCCCGCCGGACGATACTCAGCTTGTCGCCCCAGCCCTGGCACGCCCTCTTCATGCCCTGCTCGGTGTACTCGATCACTATCGTGTTGTTGCCGAACGCGGCGACGTAGTCTGCGCATTCGTTGTACTGGCCGCACTCCTCCACCACAGCGAAGTCGACGCCGACGTCCTTACGGTCCGGAGCCAGATCGGGGGTGTTCTTCTGGCCGATGGCCAGGCCCTTCTCGTGCGCGTGGGCGGCGAGCAGGGAGAGGAACGCCTTCGCGTCGTCCGCGGTCAGCAGCCCGTCGGGCACGCGTGTGTAGCTGTCGTAGTTGTCCGGTTCGATGGCCTTGTAGCCCTTGGCCGCGCACTCGTCGATCCAGGCGTTCACCTTCTGCGCGATCCGCTTGCGCTTGGCGTCGCTGTGAACGTCCAGCATCGCCTCCCCCCATTCCTTGTCCATGACGACTGCGCCCGCCTTGTCGTGAAGCAGCAGATCGGCATCCCACTCCTTCTCCGCGCCCGGCTGGGCCTGGAAGGCGTTGACGTAGCAGATGTTGTAGACCCCGGGGGCGGGCGGCGCCGTATGGTCACGGGCGACGACGGACACCCCGGCCGGCGGGGTGTAGGGATCGTGGAGCTGATAGTCGAAGCCTGCGTGGACAGGTGGAAGCGTCACCTTGGACGACCCCTCGGCCGGTTCCCCCGCCGTCGCGTGGGGCCCGGTCGGCGCGGTCGCGGACGAGGAAGGGGCCTCCTCCGTAGCCCCGCTGCTCGAACAGGCAGTGGCGAGAAGAGAGACGACGACGGCCGACGCCGCGAGCGCCGCAGTAGACCGACGGGGAAGAATCCGGTTACGCACGGTCGACAACTCCAGATAGATGGGGGCATGTTCCTGCCTCCCGATCGAAGCGGTCACTTCGTCAGGAAGACGAGTACACCGACGCCGAGGAAGGCAGCCCCGCCGAGCAGCAGGAACACCGCCGGCCCCAACATATGCCGCCACATCTGCACCCGTGCCGTCTGGGGGTGCTGCCCCAGGTACACCACGGGAACCTCGCGTCCGGTCGCCAGCCCCAGCCCGCTCCCACGCATCCGGGGCGAGAACTCCACACGGCGTCCCTGCTGGTCGCGGAAGGCGATGACCGGCACCCAGATGTTCCCGTCGGAACCGTCGGACCGCTTGTTGGCGACCACGACACCCTGCGTGGCTATGCCGTCGCGCCGCAGCCTCCGCACCACGGCTGCCTCCCGCCACCCGAAACCGAAGAGCGGCGCGGCAGCCGCAGCGCACACCAACCCACCCGTCAGCACGTTCGACATCGACTGCCCCCTTCCTTTCTTGCCCGGCACGCTGAGTTCTCGCAGACGAGGGGACGCGGTAACCCGAGATCCGGTTGCGACGACGGATGACCCGACTCCAAGTGGGCCGGATCATGTGCGGACGGTCTCGCCGGACGCGTGCGGGTGCTTACCGCGAAAGGGCACGCGGACCGTGCCCCCGGCGACGGTGGCCACGCCGAGCGGTCGATCCGTATCCGACTGGCTTCGTGGGCGTCCGCGAAGCCAGTCGGCGTTCGTACGGGGAGTTCCACCTTTCAGGCCCTTGGATGAACTGGGGTGGAACAAGGCGGAGTTCGCTCGGCCGCCCGCTCGGCCTTGCCAGCGGGCCGGTGTACGGAGCAGAACATCAGCGCCACGACGGAAGCGAGTCGGCCGTGACCGTGACGAACCGGTCGGGGCCCAGCGGAACGTTCGCCGCGGACGTCACCGCATCGGGCACCCCGAAGCAAGGCTTCGACGTCTTCCGGCGCGGACGGGAAGCACCCTCACTCCTGGGGGCCGAGGGCCGTCAGCGCAGGACGGCGATCGCCGTGACCATGAGTCCGGACTCGACCAGCCACCGCCCGTCGAACCCGGTCAGCCGACGGCCCGCCGCCACCGGCCCCTCCACCAGCAGCCGGGCGTGGAAGGTCGCGTCGTCGGGATCGATCGTGATGACCGCTTCCTCGAAGTCCAGCCAGCGGAGGGCCAGCGGATACCACGCCTTGTAGACGCTCTCCTTGGCGCTGAACACGAGCCGGTCCCAGTGGACTTCCGGCCGCAGCGCACTCAGCCGTTGCAGCGCGGCGCGCTCCTCCGGCAGCGTCACCAGATTCCGTACGCCGTCGTCGGGCAGCGGCAGATGCGGCTCCGCGTCGATCCCGATCGTCACGACGTCGGAGGAACGCGCCGCGGCAGCCGCCCGATACCCCTTGCAATGCGTCATGGCACCGACCGCGCCCGACGGCCACTGCGGCGCTCTGCCGGGCCCCGGCAGGATGGGCGCGGGTTCGAACCCGAGCTCCGCCAGTGCCGTACGGGCGCAGGCCCGTACCGTGCCGAACTCCCGCTGCCGCTCGGGCACCGCGTTGGCCACCTGCGCCTGCTCCTCGGGGAACATCGTGGACACGGGCGGATCGCGGAACACCTCAGAGACGGCGATCGGCGGAGGAAGCAGCTTGCTGATCATGCGCGGGCCCCGTTGGGCACCGTCGGAAAGACCTCCACCGGGCGCCCGGGGCGTACCCGACCCCCGGCGCCACTCGTGAGGGTAGCCGAGGGACACCTCCCGATGCGGCACACCCATGGCGCTCCGACCAGGCACCCTTCCGGGTGGTCACCGTGTGAGGCCACTCCCGTACGGGGCGTACAGGTCCAGCAGGCGAATGCGGGCGGAGTGCAGCCGGTGGGCGAGCACCCGGCCGACCCACTGGCCGATGGCCGAGCCGAACGTCGGATCGGCGTCCATCATCATGCGTACGCTGAGCGCGTCGAACTCCTGGGCCCGGACCGGAGTCATGGCCTCGGCACCCAGCTGCCAGACGTAGGGCGGGAACAGCCAGGACCAGCCCACGAGTTCACCGAAGCCGAGGTTCTCGATCACCGCAGGGCGCCGGCCCGGCACATGGATGTCCAGGGTGACCGTGCCGGACCGGATGATCCAGAAGCGGTCGGCGAGGCGGCCCTCCTCGAAGACGCGAGCCCCCTCGGGAAACTTGACGTCCTTGGCGATCTCCAGCAGCCGGGCACGGTGCTCGGCGGACAGCGCGGCTGACATACGGATCGAAGAGTTGCTCATCGGGGGCCTCCGTTCGCCTCATAGCACATCGTCACCCGTCCGGCCGCGCGATGCACGACCGGACAGGTGACGAAGTGCGCGAAATGCTGATGAGACGGCCCGCCGCCCGACGCTCAGGAGCCGGACGGGCTGTCGATGAGCCGTACCGTGCCGAGGATCTTCCGGACCGTCTCGTCCGGCACCTCCCCGGCCACGCCCGTCGCCCCGACGAACGTCCAGGACACGATGTCGGCCTTGGCGTTCTTGAAGGCGAACGTGGTGGCCTTGCCGTCCGTGTCGCACTTGCCCTTCTTGGCGGCGCCCGAGGACGCGGCCGTCGCCACGCTGCCTTTGAGCCCCGACGCCGTGGTGTACGACTCCACCGGACCTGCCTGGATCTTCCCCCTGTCCGGCTGCGTGTAGGCGCCGTAGACCCACAGGGACACGCTGCTGCGGGCGGCCTCCTCGGTGTTCCTCGCGCCGTCCTCCCCGCGGGAGCCGGCGGAGGCGAGGGCTGTGTCCTCCTTTGCGCCGTTCAGGTCGTCGTCGGACTGGCACCACTTCTCCTTGAGCATCGCCGGGGCCGAGAAGCCGATGAGCGGCTTGTCCTCCGGGTCCTTCTCGTCGGTGACGTAGCTCGCCCAGCTCGCCGACTTGACGGCCCACTCGGGCGGTACGTCGAACACGATGCCGCGCTTCGGGTTCGTCACGGACTTCCAGCCCGCAACGGTGGGCCGGGGCCCCTCGGCGCCACGCGGAGTCCCGGTGGCGGCCCCGGTGGGCGAAGCGGTGGGTCCCGTGGTGTCGTCCTTGTCGCCGCCCGGGCCGCCCAGGACGAGATAACCCGTGACCCCGGCGGCGGCGACGACCGCTGCCGCCACCACGGCGACGACCGTCGTCGTGGTGCGGCCGCCACGCGGGCCCTGGGGCAGGCCCGCGGGCTGCGTCGGCACGTCCCACGGTGCCTGGCCCGGCGGGCTGCTCTGCGGATACGGGCCTGGCTGCTGCTGGTACGGATTCGGCTGCTGCTGGTACGGGTTCTGCGGGTCCTGCCGGTTCTGTCCGCCCCCTGGCGGCTGCTGTTCTGGCCACATGGGACGTCACCCTAGGCCGTGTCAGACCAATCCCGCCTGGCGCGCGACGCCCGGCACGCACTCCCCCGTAGCCCTCCGGGCACGGGAGGTGCCCCCACGCTGCGTTGTCGGAGTCATCCAAGTACGTCCGGTACGAGGATGATCTCCCCCAGCTACCGCTGGGCGGTGCCCCCACCGCCTTGCGATTGCACGCACCGGACGCCGCGCGCCCCGCCCTGCGGGCGGACGGCGCTATTCGTCAGACACGACCTAGAGGGGCTCAGCCGGCCTCCACGACGGGGTACGGCACGAACGAGCTGCTGTTCTCGTCGATCAGGAGCGGCCGCCCGAGCGGCGGTACCGCCCGCTGGGGGCAGTCGAGCCGCTCGCAGACCCGGCAGCCCATGCCGATCGGCGTGGCCGTCGAGGCGTCGTCGAGATCGAGCCCGTCGGAATAGACGAGGCGCCCGGCATGCCGGATCTCACAGCCGAGACCGATCGCGTACGTCCTGCCGGGCTCTCCCCAGCCGCCGCGCTGCCGGGTCACCGTACGGGCCGTCCACAGATAGCGCTGCCCGTCGGGCATCGCGGCGATCTGGACATGGATCCGGCCCGGTGCGGCGAACGCCTCGTACACGTTCCACAGCGGGCAGGTGCCGCCCGCCCGGGAGAAGTGGAAGCCGGTCGCGGACTGCCGTTTGGACATGTTTCCCGCGCGGTCGACGCGGACGAAGGAGAACGGCACCCCGCGCAGGCGGGGCCGCTGAAGGGTGCTCAGGCGGTGGCAGACCGTCTCGTGGCCGAGGCCGAAACGGTCGGTGAGGCGCTCGATGTCGTACCGCACCTCCTCGGCGGCGGCGTGGAAGACGGCGTACGGCAGGATCAGCGCGGCGGCGAAGTAGTTGGCGACCCCTATCCGCGCCAGACTCCAGGTGGGGGAGGAGTCCTCGAAGTCCTCGGAGGCATGCGAGGACAGGCCGTCGCCGTACTCCAGCAGCGCCACCTGGGTGGCCATACGGAAGGCCTGCTGTCCCGGGCGGAGCCGGGGACCGAGATAGAGCGTGCGGCTGCGCGGGTCGTAGTGGTGCGGCCGGTCTCCCCCCGAGGCGATCCGTACGCCGTGCCGGGCGGCCAGTCGGGCGGCGAGGGCCTGACGCACCTCGCCGGGCCGGATCCCGGCCTCGGCGGCGAGTTCCTCGGCCGCGGTGTCCACGGCGTGGAGATAGTTCCGGCGGCGGTAGAAGAACTCGCGGATCTCCTCGTGCGGGGTGCGCCGCCCGGCCGTGCCGGCGGATGCGGCGCGGCCCTCGGCCGCCTCGGCGAGCTGCTCGCTCAGCTCCTGGCTGCGCCGGCTGAGCCGCAGCAGTACGTCCCCGACCGCCGGCAGCCGGGACGCGAGTTCCGACAGATCGGATGCGGACACCTGGCCTGCCGCCACCTCGTCGGCCATGGCCTCGCGCAGATCGGCGACCAGCCTGGAGGTGTCGTGCTCCGAGAAGAACCCGGCGTCCACGCCGAACGCCTCGGTCAGCCGCAGCAGCACGGGCACGGTCAGGGGCCGCGAGTCGTGCTCCATCTGGTTCAGATAGCTCGGCGAGATCGCCAGGACGCGGGCCAGTTCGGCCTGGCTCATCCGCCGCTCCTCGCGCAGTCGGCGCAGTCGCGCCCCCGCGTACGTCCTGCCCATCGCCACCCTCTTCGGCTGTCTGCTCCGGCTGTCTGCACAGTAGAGGACCGCGTGGCCGTTGGGGACTTCGCAACCTTCGCAACCAAGGGCGGGAAGATTCGCAGAAGTTGGCGTCCTTCCACGGTTGATGGCACTGAGTGCCACTGTCAGAGTCTCAGTGCGGCCCGCCGGACCCATCTGAACCGGGCGCATTGCTCACCTTTCCACTCCGGGAAGGGGCGGCGGGCCGCACCTCGGAAGGGCTGTCACGGGACTGTCACTCGGTGGCGGGCCTTTCGCACAGTTCACAAGAACGATGTGATGTCACGCGACCCCGGGAGACGGTCATGGCGCAGGCAGGGACGACAGCGACAGCGACAGCGACGACGGCGACGACGGCGACGAGGGCTGCCGAGGAGCTGGCACACCGGTGGGCCACGGACCCCCGCTGGAACGGCATCGAGCGCACGTACACCGCCGAGGAGGTCGTCCGCCTCAGCGGCAGCGTCCGCGAGGAGCACACCCTCGCCCGCCGCGGCGCCGAACGTCTGTGGCGTCAACTGCACACCCAGGACTACATCCACGCCCTCGGCGCACTCACCGGCGGCCAGGCCGTGCAGCAGGTCAAAGCCGGACTCCAGGCGATCTACCTGTCGGGCTGGCAGGTCGCCGCCGACGCCAACCAGGCCGGCCACACCTACCCCGACCAGAGCCTCTACCCGGTCAACTCGGTGCCGCAGGTGGTGCGCCGTATCAACAACGCGCTGCTGCGCGCCGACCAGATCGCCACCGCCGAGGGTTCCGGGGACACCACCGACTGGCTGGCACCGATCGTCGCCGACGCCGAGGCCGGCTTCGGCGGACCGCTCAACGCCTTCGAACTGACCAAGGCGATGATCGCCGCGGGCGCGGCGGGCATCCACTACGAGGACCAGCTGGCCTCCGAGAAGAAGTGCGGCCACCTCGGTGGCAAGGTCCTCGTGCCCACCGCGCAGCACATCCGCACCCTGAACGCGGCCCGGCTCGCCGCCGACATCGCCGACGTCCCGACCGTCGTCGTCGCCCGTACGGACGCGCTCGCCGCGAACCTGCTCACCAGCGACGTCGACGAGCGCGACGCGCAGTTCGTGACCGGTGAGCGCACCGCGGAGGGCTTCTACCGGGTGCAGAACGGCATGGCGCCGGTGATCGCCCGCGGTCTCGCCTACGCGCCGTACGCCGATCTGATCTGGGTCGAGACCGGCACCCCGGACCTGGCACAGGCCCGCGAGTTCGCCGAGGCCATCCACGCCCAGCACCCCGACCAGATGCTGGCGTACAACTGCTCGCCCTCGTTCAACTGGAAGGCCGCGCTCGACGACGACCAGATCGCCAAGTTCCAGCGCGAGCTCGGTGCGATGGGCTACCGCTTCCAGTTCATCACCCTGGCCGGCTTCCACTCCCTCAACCATGGCATGTTCGACCTGGCGCGCGGCTACGCCGAGCACGGCATGACCGCCTACGTCGACCTGCAGGAGCGCGAGTTCGCCGCCCAGCAGCACGGCTTCACCGCCGTGAAGCACCAGCGCGAGGTCGGCACCGGCTACTTCGACCTGGTCTCCACCGCCGTCAACCCGGCTTCCTCGACCACGGCGCTGACCGGCTCCACCGAGGAAGAGCAGTTCCACTAGGCCCCGGCCACCCCGGGCCCCGGCCACCCCGGATCCCGACCGGCCCGCGGGAACGGGCCGCGGCCTCCCGAACGCGCGGATGGCCGAGACGGGACTGCTGGGCCGCAGGACAGGCCGCGAATTCCCCCCGTACGACCGGAGCTGAGGGGCCCGGTGGGCATGCGGGTGGCGCCGGGCACGGGAGGGCCCGGCACCACCCGCCACTGCTGTCCCGCACCCGGATCCCACCCGCACCCGTACCTGCGGCTCGGCCCCGGTGCGGCCCCGGTCCGGCCCCGGTCCGTGGCGCACCGGGCCCATCGGCATCGGCGTCTACCGAGTGGCCGCGTCCCGTAGCGCGTCGAGCAGGCCGCGCAGCGCGGGCAGGGCCGGTGCCGTCTCCCGGACGGCCGCGTGGACGGCGCGCACCGGCTCGGGCCGCCGCACCTTGCGTATGACGACGCCGGGATGCGGGTTCCGCAGCCCGGTCAGCGGGATCATGCCGATGCCGAGACCGGCCGCGACGAATGCCTGTGCCGTGGCGTAGTCCTCGGCGTCGACCACGAAGTCCGGACTGAACCCGGCGGCGGCGCACGCGTCGAGTACGGCGTCGAGGCAGGGCCCCGGCCATTCGCTGCCGACCCAGGGCTCGTCGGCGAGGTCGTCCAGGTCGAGCACCCGCTTCACGGCCAGCCGATGACCCTTGGGCAGGACCGCGCGGTACGGGTCGTCCAGCAGATGTTCCAGCCGGATGCCGTCGACGGCCCGGTCGTGAGGCAGCACCACGAGGGCCATGTCGGCCCGGCCCTGCTTCACCTCCGGCAGCGGATCCTCGGGGTCGATCAGCTTCAGTTCGACCTGCACGCCCGGATGCTCGCGGCGCAGCCTGGCGAGCGCGGGAGCCACCAGGGGGGCGCCGACCGTGGCGAAGTAGCGGACGGACAGCCGGCCCGTGCGCCCCTCCCGCAGATCGGCCAGCGCCGTCTCCGCCTCGGCGACCTGCCGGCTGATCGCGTCGGCGTGCTCGGTGAGCAGCAGCCCCGCGGCCGTGGGCCGTACGCCCCTGCCGACCCTCTCGAGCAGCGCCGTACCCGCCTCCTTCTCCAGGGCGGCCACCTGCTGACTCACGGCGGACGGTGTGTACCCCAGCCGCGCGGCCGCGGCCGTCACCGACCCGGTGCCGACGACCGCCCGCAGCACCTGCATACGCCTCACATCAAGCATGCAGTACAGGTTAATAGTGTGTGCAGTACTTTTCACTTGTCCTGTCGGATTGGGTGAGGGACGGTTGCGTACGAGGACGACGACCCCACCAGGACGACGACCCACCAGGACACAGGACAGGGGAGACGCGAGTGAAGAGCGGCGGCCGAGGAACACCGATACGGATGGGCCTGCTCGCCCTGCTGTGGGGCTCGGGCTTTCTCTGGATCAAACTGGCCCTGAACCACGGCCTGACCCCGGTCCAGATCACGGTGGTCCGTTGTGTCCTGGGCGCGGTGGTCCTGCTCGGGCTCGCCGGGTACGCCAGGGAGCGCCTCCCGCGTGACCGCAGGACCTGGGGACATCTCGTCGTGGCGGCCTTCCTCTGCAACGCCCTGCCGTTCTTCCTCTTCAGCATCGGCGAGCAGACGGTCGACTCCGGCGTGGCGGGCGTACTCAACGCGACAACTCCCCTGTGGGCGTTGCTGATCGGCATCGGGACCGGCACGGATCGCGCGCTCCATCCGGTCCGGCTCGGCGGACTGGTCCTCGGCTTCGCCGGAACACTGTTGATCTTCGCGCCCTGGCAGCGGACCGGACTGTTCGGCTGGGGCGCCCTCGCCCTGCTCGGGGCGGCCGTCAGCTACGCCGTCGCCTTCGCCTACATGGCCCGCACACTCACCGGCAGGGGCACCGCGCCCATCGCGCTCTCCGCCGCCCAGCTCGTCACCGCGAGCGCGCTGAGCGCCCTCGCCCTGCCCACCGGCGGCGGACTCGCACCGGGGCGCCCCGACGCGACGGCCCTGGTCGCCGTCGCCGTCCTCGGGATCTTCGGTACCGGCCTCACCTTCTATCTCAACTACCGGCTCATTGCCGACGAAGGCGCCACGAGTGCCGCCACCGTCGGGTATCTGCTGCCGGTCGTCTCGGTGGCGCTCGGCGCCGTCGTGCTCGACGAGCAACTCGGCTTCCGGGTCGTCACGGGCATGCTCGTCGTGCTCGCCGGCGTCGCCATGACGCGGTGGACCCGTACGGCGCGGCCGCCCGGCACAGGGGCGGACTTCGCACCGGCACGCCGCGTCAGCGGGACCCGCGCCGTCGGTGACGCCGGTTCCGCCGGCGATGCGGGTGCCGCCAGTGAGGCACGTCCCGTCGGTGATGCCGGTCCCGCCAGAGAGACACGTCGCGTCAGCGAGGCATGTCCCGCCGGCGAGGCACGTCCCGTCAGTGAGGCCAGTCCTTCGTGATCTCGAAGCTGTGGGTCTCCCGGCCGAGGATCCGGCCCGTCGCGTCCACGAACGTGCCGGTGACCTGGTACGTGTCGCGGGCCATATGGCCGATCGGCAATCGCTCCGGCGGAAGCACGATCTCGTACGGACCGCCGCTGCGGTAGTCGCCCAGCAGAATCTCCTGGTGTCCCACCGTCACCCCCTGCCGGGTGCGCTCGTCGATGAACCTGAGCCCTTCGAGGTCGTGCCCGGCTCCCACGCCGAACTCCAGCCGTACCCGGAACTCCGCCCCTTCCCTCAGGACCAGGGGGGTGGGCGGCGGCACGGCGTCCGGATGCTCGGCGGACGGCACGGGCACCGGCATGTCGGTGTGGCCCTCCACCTGGATCGTCACGCCCAGCAGCTCGAAGTCGCTCGGTGAATTCATCGGATACGCCATCTTTCGCCGCTCATGGGAAGGACCGACGGGTATTTCAGCCTAGCCACACGAACGCGTGTCGGTCGCCGGGAAGGGCGTCCCGGGTCCCCCGGGTCCTCCGGCCCCCCGGCCGACCGGAAGCGGGGAACGGGAGGGAATGCCATAGTCGGGGGTGTGTCACCGGGGGCCGGACGGACCAGGAGAACCGGGCATGGTGTCAGCACGGGACGGATGGCCGGAGCACGGCGGCGCGGACCGGTTCACGGTCGGGACGCGGCCGGGCCCCGAGCCGGACATCGTGGTGATCAAAGTCGGCGGCGAACTCGACCACGACACGGCCGAGCCGCTGCGCGCGGCCCTGGACGAGGGGATCGCCGGCGGCGCGCGGCGGATCCTGGTCGACTGCTCCGAGCTGCTGTTCTGCGACTCCACGGGACTGAACGTGCTGCTGCGCGCACGGCTCGCGGCGCAGGAGACCGAAGCCACGGTGGAGCTGGCGGCCCTGCGTCCCCAGGTGGCCCGGATGTTCGCGATCACCGGTGCCGGGGCGGTCTTCCCCCGGTACGCGAGCCTCGGTGAGGCTCTCGCGGAGCCACGGCGGGAGTAACCGTGAGCGCGGCCCTTCCGGCACAGGGGCAGACCCGCAGGCTCGTCCTCTCCGGGTCCCGGGGCGTGGTCGGGCGCTGCCGCGACTTCAGCCGTGCGGCGCTGGCCGACTGGGCCTGGCTCCCGCCCGGCGACGCCGCGGAACCCCCGTACGGGGGCGCGTACGACGATCCGTACGCCTGGGAAGAGGCGCCGGACGGTCCGGTGGACTGGGACGCGGAGCGGCGTGCCGTCGCCGAGGACGTGCTGATGGTGGTCTCGGAGCTGGTCACCAACGCCTGCCTGCACGCCGGCGGACCGCTGGAACTGGTCCTGCACTGCACCGCCGAGCGGCTCCGGGTCGAGGTCACCGACGCCAGCCCGGTGGCGCCCCGCCCCCGTCCTCACGCCGATCCCGCCATGCCCGGCGGGCACGGACTGATCGTGCTGGGGCGGCTCGCCCGTGCCTGGGGCTCGGTGCCGCGCGGACCGGGAAAGGTGGTGTGGGCGGAGATCGCGGCACCTCGTCGGCCGTGACGGAATCCGGGGGTGTCGCCCCGTGCGGCGCGTGCGAGAGTCGAGAGTGGAAGAGGACGCCGAACAAGCGACACGAGGTCGGCGATGGACGCATCCGGTCACTCTCGGCCGCACCCGCGGGACCGAGCCCTGGAGAACGCCCGGCCACCGGCGGCACTGAGTGAAGAAGGACTCAGGAAGCTCCTGGCCGGGCTCACGGCCGTACGCGACGGAGATTTCTCCGCCCGGCTCCCCGACGACGCCGTCGGCATCATGGGCGAGATCGCCGGGGTCTACAACGGCATGGCCGACCAGCTCTCGCTGGTCACCTCGGAAGTCACCCGGGTCGCCACGGAGGTCGGCGGGGAGGGCCGGCTCGGCGGCCACGCCCGGGTCAAGGGCGTCGGTGGCGTCTGGCAGGAACTCACCACCGGCGTGAACACCATGGCCGACAACCTGACGTCCCAGGTGCGGTCGATCGCCCAGGTCGCCTCGGCGGTCGCGCGCGGTGATCTGACCCAGAAGATCCGCGTCGACGCGCGAGGCGAGATCCTGGAGCTGAAGGAGACCATCAACACGATGGTCGAACGGCTCTCCTCGTTCGCCGAGGAAGTCACCCGGGTGGCCCGCGAGGTGGGCACCGAGGGAGATCTGGGCGGGCAGGCGACCGTACGGGGCGTGTCGGGCACCTGGAAGGACCTCACCGACAACGTCAACTCCATGGCGACCAACCTGACCAACCAGGTCCGCAACATCGCCCAGGTCACCACCGCCGTCGCCCAGGGCGATCTGACCCGCAAGATCGACGTGGACGCGCGTGGGGAGATCCTGGAGCTGAAGACGACCATCAACACGATGGTCGACCAGCTGTCGTCGTTCGCCGCGGAAGTCACCCGCGTTGCCCGGGAGGTCGGCAGCGAGGGCCGGCTCGGCGGCCAGGCCGAGGTCGAAGGCGTCTCCGGCACCTGGAAACGGCTCACCGAGAACGTCAACGAGCTGGCCGGGAACCTCACCCGCCAGGTCCGCGCGATCGCCGAGGTGACCAGCGCCGTCGCCGAGGGCGACCTGACCCGGTCCATCGCGGTCGAGGCCCCGGGAGAGGTCGGGGACCTCAAGGACAACATCAACTCCATGGTCGAGTCGCTGCGCGAAACCACCCGCGCCAACGAGGAACAGGACTGGCTCAAGACCAATCTGGCCCGGATCTCGGGCCTGATGCAGAGCAGCGGCGACCTCACCCGGGTGGCGGGGATGATCATGCACGAGGTGCCGCCGCTGGTCTCGGCCCAGTACGGCGCGTTCTATCTGGCCGAGTACGGCGAGTACACCGAGGACGGCAACGGCCCCGAACTCGTCATGATCGCCTCGTACGGGGCACCGGCGGATCCGGCCGGGCGCCGCCCCGTCCGCTTCCGGCTCGGCGAATCCCTGGTCGGCCAGGCCGCGCTCAGCCGCCGCACGATCGCCGTGGACGATCTGCCTCCCGGCTTCGTGACGATCTCCTCCGGGCTCGGCTCCGGCGATGCCGCGGCCCTGATCGTGCTGCCGATCCTCGTCGAGGACCAGGTGCTGGGCGCCCTGGAACTCGCCGCGCTGCGTCCCTTCACCGGCACCCACCGGGACTTCCTCGACCAGTTCATAGAAACGGTCGGCGTCAACGTCAGCTCGCTGATCGCCCACGCCCGCACCGACGAGCTGCTGGAGCAGTCCCAGCGACTCACCTCCGAACTCCAGGCGCGTTCCCAGGAGTTGCAGGCCCGGCAGGAAGAACTCCAGCGCTCCAACGCCGAGCTCGCGGAGAAGGCCGCCCTGCTCGCCGACCGCAACCGGGACATCGAGCGGAAGAACCTGGAGATCGAGCAGGCCCGCCAGGAGCTGGAGGAGCGGGCGAAACAGCTCTCCCGCACCTCGATGTACAAGTCGGAGTTCCTCGCCAACATGAGCCATGAGCTGCGCACCCCGCTCAACAGCCTGCTCATCCTCGCCCAGTTGCTCGCCCAGAACCCCGACGGCAATCTGACGGAGAAGCAGGTCGACTACGCCGAGGTCATCCACTCCGCCGGATCCGACCTGCTCCAGCTGATCAACGACATCCTCGATCTCTCGAAGGTCGAGGCGGGCAAGATGGACATCCACCGGGAGCCGTTCTCGCTCCGCCGCTTCCTGGACCACGTCGAGGTGACCTTCCGGCCCCTGGCGAGCGAGCGGAACCTGGACTTCCGGGTGGTCGCGGCGCCCGGAGTGCCCGCCGAGATCACCACCGACGAGCCCCGGCTCCGCCAGGTGCTGCGCAATCTGCTCTCCAACGCCCTGAAGTTCACCGAGCGCGGCAGTGTCGAGCTACGGGTCGACAACGCCACGGACGACGAACTCCCCGCGCCACTGCGCGGCGTACCGGTGGTCGCCTTCCGCGTACGGGACACCGGCGTCGGTATCGCGCCCGAGCACCTGAATTCCATCTTCGGAGCGTTCCAGCAGGGCGCCGTCACCATCGGCCGCCGCTACGGCGGCACCGGACTCGGCCTCTCCATCAGCCGCGAGGTCGCCCAGCTCCTCAGCGGGGTGATCGTCGCCGAGAGCCGGCTCGGTGAGGGCAGCGAGTTCACCTTCTACGTACCGGTCGGAAGCTCCCTGCCGGAGCGGCCCACGCCCGGGCTCGCCACCCGCGAGGCCCGGCCGGGCGGGGAGTCCCAGCCGGGCGGGGAGTCCCAGCCGGGCGGGGAGTCCCAGCCGGTTCACGACGGGACGCTCGCCGGGCGGGTGATCCTGATCGTCGACGACGACGCGCGGAACGTGTACGCGCTCACCGAGATCCTGGAGGCGGAAGGGGCGCTGGTGCTCACGGCGGACGACGGACGCTCCGGCATCGAACTGCTCACCGCGCACCAGGAGGTGGACCTGATCGTGATGGACGTGATGATGTCCGGGATGGACGGCTACAGCGCCACCGCCGCCATCCGCAAGCTGCCGCGCTTCGCCGACGTGCCCATCATCGCCGTGACCGCCAAGGCCATGCCGGGAGACCGGACCAAGAGCCTGGAAGCCGGGGCCAACGACTACATCACCAAACCGGTCGACGCGTACGACCTGGTCGCGCGCGTACGCAGCTGGCTGAAGCGCTGACCTGCCGGTGCCCGGGCCGTGTCGGATGGCAGCGCCTTACCAGGCCCTCGGGCACCCGCGGATGCCGACGAGCACGGGTCGGCCGAGCGCACGTGAGCAGCATGGTGTCTGAGAATCGGACCGGAAACGAACACGAGGCAAGCGGTACGACCACGGTCCGATCCGAAAGTGTGGTCCATGCTCCGACGACGCGGTACGTGCGACGGCAGCATCGTTGCCCCATGACCGTCACGACTGCATCAATCGCCGTTCCTCACCCTGTCTTTCCGGGACGCTGGGTGGGCGGCGCCTCCCTCGTCCTCGGCCCCCTGCTGCTGCTCACCGGCATGCTGCTGCGCCTGCGCTTCGACTTCTTCTTCCCTGCGCAACTGAGCGCGTACGGGCACCATCCGGACCTCATGACGGCCTCATACGGCTTTGTGTCCGCCGGGTGGGTGCTGCTCTGGCCGGGAGTCGTGCTTCTCGCCGCCAGGATCGGCGAGAGGTTCCGGGAACTCGCTCTGTGGGGCGGCGCACTCACGGTCCTCGGCCTCTTCGCCCGCACGTTTCACGCCGGTGTGGACCACCTGGCCTTCCAGCTGGTGGCCGTCCAGGGGGCGGCATCGGCGACGCGAACGGTGAGCGAGACCTACGGCGCGTTCCACATCTTCAGCACACTCAACGCAGCCATCATGGGCGGCTGGCTCCTGCTGGCCATCGGCGCCTACCGCTCCCGAGTGCTAGGACCGCTGCGTGCGGCGGCCCTGGCTTTGGCATCGGCGATGCCGCTGGGGGTGCTGAAGGGAACGACCCCTCTATCGGTCGCGGCCGCTGCGGGACTGTGCATCGCGCTCGTTCCCTTGGGCGTGGCCGCGTTGCGCAACGGGCCGACCCCACGGGCGGCCACGGTCGCCGGAAGGCTTCTCCTAGTGGGCGCCGTGGGAACCGCGATGTTCCTCTTCGGGCAGGCTGGATGAGCGGCCATCGGTATCGTCGAGCGATGCACAGAATGGGGCAGCACCTGCGGACCGGCGCGCATCTGCTGGCGATCGACGCCTGCGTGGCGGCCGTCGTGACAGCCGGTTACGTGGCACTGGCCGACCAGGGTGCCACAGACGGTCTGCCTCGGTTCTCCGGTCCGTGGTGGCTGGGCTGGCTGGTGGCCGTCTGTGTCGGAATGCCGCTGGCCGTTCGGCGCCTGTGGCCCCTGCCCGCCCTGGCCGTAGTTCTGGGTGCTTCAGCGACGGCGACACTGATCGACATCACCCGTGACCCTTACACCTCTGCGGCCCTGGCCGTCTACGCGGTGGCGCTCGTCGAGCCGACACGCCAGGCTTCGGCGGCGCTCGCCCTGACCCTGGTTGTCTCGGCAGCCGCGGTCATCACGGGTGAAGCGGTCCTGACGCCCTCCGGCCCGTGGACGGAAGCCGCCGGAACCGCCGTCCTCGTCTGGCTGGTCATCGGGGCCGCGTGGGCCGCAGGCCGTGTCGTGCGCGAGCGGAGATCCCGAGCGGCCCGAAGGGACCGTCGCCTTGCGGAGGAGGCATTGGCCGAAGAACGCCTGCGCATCGCCAGAGAACTGCACGACATCGTCTCGCACAGCCTCAGCGTGATCGTCGTCAAGGCAGCGGTAGCCAACCACGTGGCCGAGGCACGCCCCCAAGAAACGCGCGATGCCATCCAGGCGATCGAGCAGACCGGCCGGGAGGCGCTCACCGAGATGCGCCGTGCCCTGGGAATGCTGCGCGGCGACACTGCTGGACGGCCCATGCGAGAGCCAGGCTCGGTAGAGACGGCTCCTCCTCCCGGGCTGGACGACCTGCCGACCCTCATCCAGCGTGCCGAGCGGGCCGGAGTTCGTACCGAACTCCGCACCCGGCCGGACGTCGGCCTCCCCGCGGGGACGGCGCTGGCCGTCTACCGGATCGTGCAGGAGGCACTGACGAACGTGGTCAAGCACGCAGGCGACGGAACGCATTGCCAGGTGACGATCACAGTCGACTCGCGAGGAGAAGTGCGAATCGAGGTGGTCGATGACGGAGCCGGGAACGCGGCCGCATCCAACCGGGCCGAACTCAGGGGTGGCCACGGACTCGTGGGGATGCGCGAACGCGTGATGATGTACGGCGGGACGTTGGCCGCCGGGCCACGGCCCGGTGGCGGGTTCGCTGTGTCGGCTCGTCTCCCGCCCGAGCCCGCTCACAGCACGGCCGCGAGCCGCAGGGAGAGGACCGCGTGACCGAACCCATCCGGGTACTCGTCGCCGATGACCAGTCCCTGCTCCGAGGCAGCTTCCGGGTGCTCATCGACACCGCTCCAGGGCTGACGGCGGTGGGCGAGGCCGGCACCGGGGCCGAAGCTGTCGAGAGCGCACAGCGGCTCTGCCCGGACGTGGTGCTGATGGACATCAGGATGCCCGGCATGGACGGCATCGAGGCGACACGGCGCATAGCCGGATCTCCCGAGACAGCCGGGACACGCGTTCTTGTCCTCACCACCTTCGACCTCGACGAGTACGTGTACGGCGCGCTGCGTGCCGGGGCAGCGGGATTCCTCCTCAAAGACACATCACCCGAGGTGCTGCTGGCAGGGATCCGCACTGTCGCCGCCGGCGAGTCCCTTCTCGCCCCTTCGGTGACCCGACGCCTGATCGCCGAGTTCGCTCGTCTTCCCCATGCGCACCATGCGCCGGGCTCCTCGCTCGAGGACCTCACGGAGCGCGAGCGTGAGGTCCTTGTGCTCGTGGCGCGTGGCCTCTCCAATGCCGGCATCTCCGAGTACCTCCACCTCAGCAACGGCACCATCAAGACCTACATCGGTCGGCTGCTGAGCAAGCTGCGTGCGCGGGACCGCGCGCAGCTGGTGATCAGCGCCTACGAGTCAGGGCTCGTCAGCGTCGCTCATCAATCGACCGATCGATGAGCAAGATCGAGAAGTGAGGGCTCGCGGCCGGATCGACACCGGGTCATGCCCATAACACGATCTACAACTACGTGCCCGAGCTGAAGGGCGGTCGCCTCGCACTCGCTGAAGCGACGAGCACGCCGGAACTGGCCCAACCCAGGTCCGAAGACTGATCGCCGCCGTGTGCGGCTGGTGACAGAGTTCTTACAGGCACCCGGTGCTCGTCAGCGTCGCTCATCAATCGACCGATCGATGAGCAAGATCGAGAAGTGAGGGCTCGCGGCCGGATCGACACCGGGTCATGCCCATAACACG